>NZ_CAQIVA010000008.1:0-68894 GCF_948810725.1 uncultured Rikenella sp. | reverse complement strand
CCTGCCGCTAGCGTTTATCCTGAGCCAGGATCAAACTCTCCATTGTAAAAATGAATGTCTTCGACGTCCTTTTACTACCGAATATCTTCGAACCGATTTTCGATCCTCTATGGAATCCGAGGGCCCGAAGGCCGAAAACCTGATCGATCTTCTCCGGCAGTGACGAAAATCTTACGACTCTCGTCGAACCGTCGTCCTGTGCTCCGGTTTCTTTACTACCTGTTTCTTTTATTGACTAAGCTTTTTTCCCACCTATCTCTAGGTGACGAGCCATTACTGGCTCCTAAACTTGTACTACAACTGCAATACTTCAATGAACTGTCGACCTTTTCAGGTCTTCATATTTTCACGTTCGCTTCCGGAAACTCCCGGATGAATACGAACGAAAAAACAGCAACTTTATTGCGTCCGCCGGAAAAACTTCCGAAACGGACTGCAAAGGTAATTCAAAATTTCAATTCTGCAAAAACTTTTTCACTTTTTTCTGCCACCCCACCATCCCACGCACCTCCTCTCTTTTGCGGATGCAAAGGTAATCACCTTTCCGGTCTTTGCAAACATTTTCGAATATTTTTTCGAATTCTTTTTTTCCGTAGCTTTGTAGTACTCTTATACCCAAACCGATATAGAGTATCAAAAAAACAACAACCGATGCGAATAGGAATCGTCATTGTCAACTATAACACGTGCGCGCTCCTGCGGAATTGCCTGCAATCACTCGCTACCTACCTATCGCACGGGGGCGAGGAGACAATCCGGGTGGCGGTGGTGGACAACGGCTCGACGGACGGATCGGCCGAGATGGTACGAAGTGAATTTCCGGAGGTCGTCTGTGTGGAGGCCGGTGAAAATCTCGGTTTCGGACGTGCCAATAATTTGGGTGTGAGGATATTGGAGGAACGTTTCGGAGAAGCGGAATACCTCTTTTTCCTCAACTCGGATACCGTACTGCTCAACGATGCGCCGGCCATTCTGGCGGAATTTCTGGACAACCGTCCGGAAGCGGGAGTAGCGGGCGGAAACCTGTTCCGCGCAGACGGAACCGCACCCAATCGATCGTTCGCGTCGGTGCACGGACTCGGCTGGGAATTGCCCGCCTTCATCAAGCGGCGCCTGTGGCCGAACGAGCCTTGGTTCAACCACACGTCCGAGCCGCGGCAAGTCGGATACATCGTGGGAGCGGATCTGATGGTCAGAAGAGCCGCCTTGAAAAACCGGGAGGCTTTCGATCCCGACTTTTTCATGTACTACGAAGACATCGAGCTCTGCGTGCGTATCCGGCGAAGCGGATTCGAGGTCTGGTCGGTACCTCAGGCCCGGATCATTCACCTGGCCGGACAGTCGTGCACGGTGCCGAACACCAAATTTCAACGGATACAAGAGTCGAAATACATCTATTATAATAAAGTACACGGAACGAGTCATGCCCGATGGGCATATCGGCTCGCCCAAACAGGATACCGGCTGCACGCCGCGTGGGGACGACTCACGGGCAACCATGCGAAACGAGAACGGTACGCCGAATGGGCAGAAATCAATGCGGCGGCTTGGAAACAGGGCCGACAAACACGCGAAAACAGACACACAACCAAAAGAGATCATGAATAGCCGGGAAGAAAAGCTGGCCGCCATCGGACGGCTGCTGGACATTATGGACGAACTGCGGGTCAAATGTCCGTGGGATCGGGAGCAGACAATGCTCTCGCTGCGGAACGCCACCATCGAAGAGTGTTTCGAACTGATGGACGCCATCGTGGAGGGCGATCCTCTATATATAAAGAAGGAGTTGGGCGACCTGCTGCTGCACATCGTTTTCTACGCCCGGATCGCACAGGAGGAGGGGCGGTTCGACATCGGCGACGTGGCGACGGCGCTCTGCGAAAAACTGATCTACCGCCACCCGCACGTCTACGGCGAGGCGGTGGCGGCCGATGCGGGGCGGGTGGTGCAGAACTGGGAGGTGCTGAAGCAGAAAGAGAAAGACGGCAACAAGACGATTCTGGCGGGGGTGCCGAAGGGGATGCCTGCCTTGCCGAAGGCCTGCCGGATTCAACAGAAGGCGGCGACGGTGGGATTCGACTGGCACGAACGGCAGGAGGTGTGGGCAAAGGTGCGGGAAGAGACGGAGGAGATTCAGGCCGAAATAGAGGGTGCGGATGCCGACCGGTTGGAGGCGGAGTTCGGCGACCTGCTCTTTTCGGTAGTGAACGCCTCGCGGCTGTACGGGGTGAATCCCGACCTGGCGCTGGAGCGGACGAACCGGAAATTCATGGCGCGCTTCGGCTACATGGAGCACAAAGCCAAGGAAAAAGGCATATCTTTACAAGACCTCCCGGCGGATGAGATGGAGCGATACTGGAACGAGGCAAAGACCAAACCCCTAAACGACGAAACGTTATGAAAAAACGGTTGATTCTGCTTTGGATAAGCGCAACGGCCCTGCTCGGCTTGCCGGGTTGCGGATCGCACGGTAGCTCCTCGGACCTGCCCGAGGAAGAGGCTGCCGTAGAAGTCGAAGAGGTCGACCTGTCGAAGGACGAGGGAATAACGAACGCTGCCGATGCCGTCTACGGAGGTACTCCGTCCGGAGCAGGCCGCAACAAGGGCGAAGCGGAGTGGCGGGAGCTGCTGGCCACGGGTTCGGTGGCTTCGTCGGACAGCTCGCGACGGTTCGTCCGCACGGCGACGATGAAGTTCCGCGTCAAACACTTGGCCACCTCGATCTACTCGATCGAAGAGATCGTGCGGCAACAGGGGGGCTTCGTAGAGAGCAGCAATATGGAAAATTCGGTCTTTTCGACCCGAACGACACCGCTCAGTCGGGATTCGATCCTGGAGACCACCACGCATCGGCTCTCGTGCCGGATGAAGATCCGGGTGCCGAGCGAACGGCTGGACACGGTATTGCAGCTGATTTCGAACCACATCGACTTTCTGGACTACCGCAAGATGGAGGCGGAGGATGTGACGCTCGACTGGCAGGGACGGCAACAGACCGACAAACGATATAAGAAATATGTATCGGATTCGAACCGGCGGCCTCGGACAGACTCCGCTACGGAGGCGACGTTCAAACGCACGCTCGAAGGAGACGAAGCCGTGTTGCAGCTCCGGCGGTTGAACGACCGGATTCGGTTCAGCACCGTGACGCTGCACCTCTACCAGCGCGAAACGGTTCGAAACGAGGTACTTCCGCAGTCGGACGAGGTGCAGCCTTATCGTCCGGGATTCTGGAAAGAGGCGGGACAAGCTTTGTCGCGCGGCCTCAGCGTACTGCGGATCATCGTGTTGTTCCTGTTCCACATCTGGTGGCTGATTCTGGGGGGAGCGATCGTGTGGGGCGTCTTGTGGTGCCGGAAACGATTCTGCCGCAAGAAAAAACAATAATGCCGCTTTACGGCAAATGCGAACGCCGGCTGTCGTTTATCACGACAGCCGGCGTTCGCGTTACTCCCCATCCCCGAACGGAACCGTCCATCGAATCGTTCCGTCGGCCCCGCAATGCAACGGCAAATCACCAAATATCCGCCCGATCGCTCCGTTCGCCAACAACTCGTCCGGCGCACCCGCCTCCACTCCGTCGCGCCCCATCACCCACAACACGTCGCACAACTGGAGCGCCACCGACAGGTCGTGAGACGAAAAAACGACGATCTTGCCCGTCCGATGCGCCAGCCGCCTCAACAGCAGAACGGTGTGATACCGGTTCGGCAGGTCGAGAAAAGCCGTCGGCTCGTCGAGCAGCATCACCGGCGTGTCCTGCGCCAAGGCCCGCGCAATCATCACCCGCTGCCGCTCTCCGTCGCTGAGCGTGTCGAGCGTCTTCTCGCGAAAGGCGGTCATCCCGACCTGCTCCAATGCCTCGGCCACCCGCCGCTCATCCTCCGTCGACAACGATCCGAACCACCCCGTATACGGCGCTCTCCCCATAGCCACCGCCTCGTACACACGCAAGTGAGCCACCGTCACCGACTCCGTGGTCACAAAGGCGATCCGTTTGGCCCGTTCCGCCGGAGCGAGCCGCAACAACTCCTCGCCGTCCAACGACACCGATCCGCCCAACGGCACCCGCACACCGGCCAAGACCCGCAGGAGGGTACTCTTTCCGACCCCGTTCCGGCCCAGCAGGGCCACGATCTTCCCCTCCCCGGCCCGCAGCGTCAACCCCGTTTGCAAAATGCGCTCCTCTTTCCGCTTCGGTCGGTAACCGAGGGTGAGCGATTCGATTTCGAGCCCCATTACATCATCCTCCCGCGTTTGTTATTGACCACCACAGCGACCACCACCGGTATCCCCACCAGCGCCGTCAGCGTATTGATGGGCAAGATCAGATCGGTGCCCGGCAGTTGCGACAAGAGGTCGCACAGGAGCACCAGATCGGCCCCGATCAACATCGAAGCGGGCAGCAGGATCCGGTGGTCGGCCCTCCGAAAGCACATCCGGGCCAGGTGCGGCACGGCGATGCCGACGAACCCGATCGGCCCGCAGAAGGCCGTCACGCCGCCCGCCAGCAATGAGGTCGCCAAAAAAATCACCGTCCGCACCCGCCGGATCGAGACTCCCATACTCCGGGCATATCCGTCACCCAACAACAAAAGGTTCAACGGTTTCACGGAAAGAACGGCCAGCAGCATCCCTCCGCCGACACACAAGGCGAGAATCAGTAGCTGGACGTGCGACAGCCCGCCGAGGCTCCCCATCGACCAGATGACGAACCCTTTCAACGCGCTGTCGCTGCTGAAATACTGCAAGACATCGACCAGCGCCGCGGCGCCGCTGCCGAACATCATCCCGAGGATCAGCACGGCCATAATATCCTTGATGCGGGCCGAAACGGCCATCACGACGACCAGCACCGCCACTGCTCCACCCCATGCAGCCACGGCCGTTCCGAGATCGCGCGCCACGCCGAGGCCGCCGAGCACGGGCGCTCCGAGCAGAAAAAGCGCCACGCCAAGACTCGCTCCCGAGCTGACGCCCAGCACGTAAGGCCCTGCCAAAGGATTCCGAAAGACGGTCTGCATCAGCAGACCGCTCACGGCCAGCGCGCTCCCGACCAACCATGCCGCAGTCGCTTTGGGCAGCCGGAAGTCGAACAGAATCCGCCACGCCACGTCATCCCGACCGGCACCGAAGGGCCACAACAGCCCTGTCGAACCGACGACCACATCGGCTCCGAACAGTGCGACGAGCAGTACAATGAGGAGTATGAATTTCGTTCTCAACGTTCTTCGGTTCTATCTTTCTGTCGGGTAAGGGTTCGGGGCAGCGGTGTTTCGCCCCGGGCTACCGCGATCGCACGGATGGCACACCGGGCCACGGGGGTAGCGGGGGTTACGCCTGGTCTTCCACAACCAGTGGGAGCAGTGGCCTGAACTTGATTTTCGGGGGCACATGGCTCCGTCCCGGCAGCACTGATTACCGTGCCTACGGTTTTCAGTTGCGGTGCCTCTCGGAATAAACGGGGGTGCCGCTCGCGGTGGGCAATGGGCTGGAACTACCCTAAGTAACTGACCACCCAACCCTGCATTTAAGTTGCATCCCTGCGGTTCGAAGAACCGCCCGGGCCGGAGCCACCCCAGGCGTAGGCCTGCAACCTCGCGAAGCTCGTTTCCGGCTACGCTGGCTCCGACCCGAACCACAAGAGCATATTTCTATCTGTTAAGCGGAAACGCACTGTAAGCGGGCCGTTGGGTCGCATAAGCAACACCCCCATTCACCGCCCCAATTCTGTCGGGTTCGGGCTGCCGCCCATCCCCCCCGAGGCGCTCCGCGCCTAGGCGACAAGGCCGGCGATTCCTCGCGGAATCGCGCGAATCGCTCTCGCCCCAAAGCTATTGATAAGAGCACCGCCTCTCAAAAAAATCCCAAAAGTTAAAAGTCGAATAGTGTCGGTTCGATATATCGCGGTTTTTCCGTCCCTCCCTCCTCTGGAGTCCCCCGCTCCTCGCTCGACGAGACCTCAGCCTCGGCCACAACCACCTCCTCCGTCTCCTCCGCCATTTCTACTTCCGCTTCCGCCGGAAGAGCCTCGTTCACCGCCTCGGCCAACGCCTCCGTCCGCACCACGATCTCCGTATCCGTACTCTCCGCCCCCAGTTCCGTCTTGATCTCCAGCAATGCCGCCCGAATCCGTCCCAGGTGTTCCAAAATCTGAACATCCCGTTTCAACGAATTTTTGTTGTCCTTGATATACTTTTCCGCCCCCGCCAGCGTCATCCCCTTCTCTTTCACCAAATGGTAGATCAGCTTCAGGTTCTCGATATCCTCCGGCGTAAAAAGCCGGTTTCCCTTGGCATTCTTTTTCGGTTTGAGCACGTCGAACCGCTTCTCCCAGAAACGAATCAACGAGGGATTCACGTCGAACATTTCGGAGACTTCGCCCATGCTGAAAAACATCTTTCGAGAGCCCTTTTTCTTATCGGTCATACGGAAAATCGAGGTTTCGGTTCAGTCTGCCAAGATAGCGATTTTTTCCATACCTTTGACCACCGGATGCAAAAGCGACACACCATACGAGGCACCGTGACGACCGGACGCCGGCTGGGCCGGACGCTCGGTTTCCCGACCGCCAACATCGAACTCGCCGCCACCGACCGGAGTCGGGACAAAGAGCAGAACGGCGTTTGGCTGGCCCGAGCGGCATGGGATGACGACGACAGCACCCAACGGCGGTGGGCATTGGTCAACATCGGAACCGCCCCGACCGTGACGCGGGAAGAGAAGACCAAAGCCGAAGCCTGGCTGTTCGATTTTTCCGGCGATCTGTACGGACGGGAGCTCCGGCTCGACCTTTTACGCTACCTCCGGCCCGAACGGAAATTCGCCTCGGTGGAGGAGTTGCGCCAGGCGATGGAAGAAGACAAAGAAAATGCACTCAATATCATAGCACAGGATGAGTTTACCTTATAAAGTGGCCGACATGTCTCTGGCCGAATGGGGACGCAAAGAGATCGAAATCGCCGAACACGAGATGCCGGGCCTGATGGCTCTGCGCAAGAAATACGGGCCCTCGAAGCCTTTACAGGGGGCAAGGATCATGGGGTCGCTGCACATGACGATCCAGACGGCGGTATTGATCGAAACCTTAGTGGAGCTGGGGGCGGATGTGCGGTGGTGCTCCTGCAACATCTTTTCGACACAGGATCACGCAGCGGCGGCCATTGCGGCAGCCGGGGTGCCGGTTTTCGCCTGGAAGGGAGAGACGCTGGAGGATTACTGGTGGTGCACGCGCGAGGCGATGACTTTTCCGGGAGGAAAAGGGCCGCACCTGATCGTAGACGACGGAGGGGATGCCACCCTGTTGATCCACAAAGGGTTTGCAGCAGAGGACGACGCTTCGGTTTTAGATCGGACGGCGGCGAATCACGAAGAACAGGTCATCCTGAACCTGTTGAAAGAGACTTTGAAAACCGACCCGGGCAAGTGGCACGCAACGGTGGACGAGTTGCGAGGGGTTTCGGAGGAGACCACTACGGGGGTGCACCGGCTCTACCGGATGATGGAACGCGGAGAGCTGCTCTTTCCGGCCATTAATGTCAATGATTCGGTCACGAAATCGAAGTTCGACAACCTGTACGGCTGCCGGGAGTCGCTGGCGGACGGCATCAAGCGGGCGACGGACGTGATGATCGCGGGCAAAGTGGTGGTAGTCTGCGGCTACGGGGATGTGGGCAAAGGATGCGCGGCGAGCATGCGGCATTATGGCGCCAGGGTCATTGTGACGGAGATCGACCCGATCTGCGCTTTGCAGGCGGCGATGGAGGGTTTCGAGGTGAAGACGGTCGAGGATGCTTTGCCGGAGGGGAATATCTATGTCACCACGACGGGGAACCGGGATATCATCACGCTGGAACACATGCGACAGATGCGGGATCAGTCGATCGTCTGCAACATCGGCCATTTCGACAACGAGATTCAGATGGATCGCCTCAACGCATTCGAGGGGGCGACGCGCACGGAGATCAAACCGCAGGTCGACCGCTATACGTTCGCGGAAGACGGACACTCGATTTTCATTCTGGCCGAGGGACGGCTGGTGAACTTAGGCTGTGCGACGGGCCATCCGTCGTTCGTCATGAGCAACTCGTTCACGAACCAGACGTTGGCACAGCTCGACCTGTGGCAGCGGGATTACGAGACGGGGGTCTATCGGCTGCCGAAACACCTGGACGAGGAGGTGGCCCGGCTGCATCTGGAGCAGATCGGAGCTCATCTGACACGCCTGACACCGGCTCAGGCGGACTATATCGGAGTTTCGGTCGACGGGCCGTATAAAGCGGACTTCTATCGGTACTGATCCGGTACTTCCTATTCATTTTCATGCGGTCTGCAGCTCCGGCGGCAGGCCGTATTTTTATGCTCGGGGCGGAAGATTCGGATCACACAACGCCCCGCCCCGGGCTTCCGCGAAAGAGCCAATGGCGTGCTGAACGGTGTCGGCGGCAATGGTTACAGCTGGGCTTCTACGGTCAGCGGTACCGGTGGCATGAACTTGAGTTTTGGTGTGACGTGGATCGGCCCCAGCTACTCGAGTAGCCGTGCCTACGGTTTTCAGTTGCGTTGCCTCTCGGAATAAACGGACGCACAGCGTCTTTTAATGCCAGCCTCTACCCTAACTTGAAGCCGAGGCAGCCAGTAAAACGCCCTGCGGCCCGCCCCGGGCTTCCGCCTCAGCACCTCAGGCGCGTTGAGTGACGTCGGCAACTCCGGATACAGCTGGACCTCTGCGGTCAACGACATAAAAGGCGTCTACCTGAGCTTCAATACGATAGGACTCATCCCCAATTACACGACAGACCGCGCCCACGGTTTTCCGTTGCGTTGCCTCTCGGAATAAACGCCGCGGGCCCGCGGGGGGCAAGGGGCTGAAACTACCCTAACCCCTACAAAAAAATAGCCTGCGCCCCGCAGAGCCCCCGACCATTCGAAATACGGAAGCCCTGCGAAGCGCCAAGCCTGATTTTACTAACAATAGCTAATTAAATAGAATGTTCGATAATTGATACACCCGAAATCGGATTCAAATTCCGTGCCACGCCCTGCGTAACACCGAAAACGGCCTCCGAAAGAACAGCCTGACGCCCGAATCCTTATCTTTGCACCGCTGCATCGAACCGCACGAACAGAATCACACATGCAGCAAAAACGTTCGACCGTCATGACTACATTTTTAATCTGTTTGGCCCTCCTCGTCGGCTCCTACTTCACCTACGCCCGTTATCTGGAACGGCAGTTCGGAGCCGATCCGAAAGCGGCCGTACCCTCCGAAACCCACCGCGACGGAGTGGACTATCTGCCCCTGCCCGCCTGGAAAACCTTTCTGATCCAGCTGCTGAACATCGCCGGACTCGGCCCCATCTTCGGCGCCCTGCTGGGGGCCATGTACGGCCCCGTCGCCTTCCTGTGGATCACCTTCGGAACGATCTTCGTCGGCGGCTTGCAGGACTACGCCAGCGGCATGATTTCGCTCAAAGAGGGCGGCGTGAGCTTTCCGGAGATCGTCGGACGCTACATGGGGCTGACCGTGCGACAAGTCATGCGCGCCTTTACCCTCTTTCTGATGGTGCTCGTCGGCGCCGTCTTCATGGTCGGGCCCGCCGGCATCCTCGAAGGATTCACCGGACTGAGCCAGTCGGTTTGGGTCTGGATCATTCTGGCCTACTACATTTTAGCCACTCTGCTGCCCATCGACAAAATTATCGGCCGGTTCTACCCGATCTTCGGCATCGCTCTGTTCGTCATGGCGCTCGGCATCTTAGGCGTGCTGTTTTTCGGGCCTTACGAGATTCCGAACCTCTCGGCCGCATCGTTCGGCAACTTTACGGCCAATCCGCAGGGATTGCCGATTATCCCCACCCTGTTCATTACGATCGCCTGCGGCGCCGTATCGGGATTCCACGCCACCCAGTCGCCGATGATGGCCCGGTGCGTCACCAACGAGCGACAGGGACGTCCCGTTTTCTACGGCGCAATGGTTTCGGAAGGGGTGATCGCCCTGATCTGGGCCGCCATCGGGATGGCCTTCTGGGGCGGAACGGAGGGGCTGAGCGAAGCGCTCGCGGCACACGGCGGGAACGCCGCCTGGGCCGTGGAGACGATTACCAATACCACGTTGGGCAAAGTCGGCGCCTTTCTGGCCCTGCTGGGCGTAGTGGTCGCCCCGATCACGAGCGGAGACACGGCTTTCCGCTGCGCGCGGCTCATTGCGGCCGACTTCCTGCACCTCGAACAGAAACACCTCCTGAAACGGCTTTATATCTCGCTTCCGATCTTTCTGGTCGGGGTGGCCATCACCCTCATGCCGTTCGAAGTCATCTGGAAATACTTCGCCTGGGCCAATCAGGTACTGGCTGCCATCTGTCTCTGGACGGTGACCGTCTACCTGGCCGTTCGGCGTCGACACTGGGCCATGGCTTTCCTGCCGGCCGCATTCATGACCTTTATCGTCTCCTTCTACATTTTCATCGCCCGCGAAGGAGTCGCAATGCCTTACTACACGGGACTGGCGATCGGTTCGGCCATCACGGTCGCGATTGTGGGGACGATGGGGTGGTACGTGCGGAACGCCTGGCGCGGTCGGGTTGCAGCGAGTCGGTGATGCCGAGGGAAACGATTATCTTTGTCGCCAGATGAAAGTCACTCAAAAATTCGAGACCGGGAAGACCCGTTTTGCCTTCGAACTGCTGCCGCCGCTCAAAGGCGATAATATCGACACGATTTTCGACACGATCGAACGGCTGGCCCCTTACCACCCGTCGTATATCAACGTCACCTACCACCGCGAAGAGGTGAAGCTCATTGAGCGTCCCGACGGCTTGCTGGAGCGTCGGGTGGTACGCAAACGGCCGGGAACGGTGGGGATCGCCGCCGCGATTACGGCACGTTACGGCATCGACGTCGTTCCGCATCTGATTTGCGGCGGATTTTCGAAGTACGACATCGAGGACGCCTTGATCGACCTGAGTTTTCTGGGAGTCGACAATATTTTGGCGCTGCGGGGTGACAACCTGCGCGGCGAACGGATGTTCCGGGCGGCGGAAGGGGGACACCTGCATGCGGAGGATCTCGTCCGGCAAATCATCCGGATGAATCGGGGCGAATACCTCGACTCGGAGCTGGAACACAGCGCTCCGACAAACTTTTGTGTCGGCGTGGCGGGTTATCCGGAAAAACATGCCGAGGCGCCGAATCTCGCCACGGACATCGCCCACCTGAAAGCCAAAATCAATGCGGGGGCGGAATATGTGGTGACCCAGATGTTTTTCGACAATTCGAAATATTTCGCCTACGTCGAAGCGTGCCGGGCGGCGGGGATCGGGGTTCCGATCGTCGCGGGGCTCAAACCTTTCACGACGAAATCGCAGCTCTCCTTGCTGCCGCAGACGTTCGGCATCGAACTGCCGGACGAGTTGGTGCGGGCGGTAGAGGGGTGTCGGGATAATGCGGCTGTGCGGGAGGTGGGAATCGAGTGGGCGGTGGCACAGGGGCGCGAGCTGATGGCGGCGGGAGTTCCCGCGCTCCATTTCTATACGATGGGCAAGGCGGATAATGTGGAACGGATCGCCCGGGCGTTGTTCTGAGCCTCTCTTTTCAGCCGGTTTTCCCATCTCCGGTTCGTTCGGTCTGTCCGGCATCAACGGCTTCGGGACAAACCCGGCCAGTTTTCGAGTGTCTTTCGGCCCCGGGCTACCGCAATCATACAGATGGTACATTGGTACGCATAGGCAACAACGGGTTCTGTTGGTCGTCCGCGGTCAACGAGACTAATGGGGTATTCCTGGGATTCAGCACGCTGCACCTCAATTCAGACGGTGCTAACTATCCGAGTTATGGTCTTCAGTTGCGTTGCCTCTCAGAATAAACAAGGACGTATTGCTTGGGATAGAGGCGGCCATGGTTACAGGGCCGATTCGCTTGCCAAGCGGCGCGCCCCGGGCCTCCGCGGCGATGCCGATGCAGCGTTGTGGCACTCTGGCAATCATGGTTTCATTTGGGCTTCCACCATCAATGAAACCAAGGCTATACGCCTAGCTTTGAGTACTCGATACCTCGATTCCAATAATTCGCACACTCGCGCCCACGGTTTTCAGCTGCGTTGCCTCTCGGAATAAACGGGAAAGAGAACACCCGCCTCGGGCTACCACGATACAGGATCGGGTGGACTGGGCAACGTTGGCGGCTACGGGTTCAACTACTCGTCCGCCTTTAGCGGCACCGGCAGCGTATTTTTGCATTTCAGCACGCAGTACTTCAATCCCTTCAGCGTGGGTTACCGCGGCCACGGTTTTCCGTTACGGTACCGCTCGGAATAAATGGTGGAAGTGCTGTGTCTTTTTAATGGAAACTTCGTTTGAAAATTGCCTCCTGCGGTTCGCAGAACCGCGCGGGCCGGACGCCTCCCCCTCGGGAGGCCCGCAACGTTCGCAGGCTCACTGCGGTCACTCCCGGGCGTCCGACCCACTGAAACAATGCTCCGTTCACCGGTCAAAGCTGCCAAGTTCGGCCTTGTCGCTCCCATTCTGCGAGATTCGTCCTCGGTGCGCCTTTCCTCGCGCCGGTGCCTTCGGGCACTCCGATTGGGCAGCCTCTACCCCAATAAGAGGCCGGCGATCCCTCGCGGAATCGCGCTATTCGCTCTCAGCCTATAGCAGTTCGCCGCTAGCGGCGAACTGCGCGACCCAAAGGGTCGCACAAGAGCTCAGCCTAACTCACCGCCCCAATTCTGTCGGGTTCGGGCTGCGCGCTCTGGGGGTGGGCCAAAGGCCCAGCGCGCAAGCCCGGCGGCTCTGTGAGCCGCAGAAGCACGACCAACAGCTCAGCCCAACCCACAGCCCCCTGCTCGGCCCAGCGCGGCGGGAAAACCGAATCCGGTTTTCCCGCCTGAAGAACAAGCATAGCCCAAAGCTCGCCCCAGTTCTCCGCCCCGTGTCCGCCTCACTGCGGCTCCGCTGTCGCTCCGCCACGTTTTCGCGCGCCTTGGGAAATCTTGTCAAAACACGCAAGCGAGTTTCGACGATTTCCCTACTTAAGCGGCGGCGCGCGGAGGGGTTTTGAACCGTCTTTTCCCAATCCTTTGTTCGCGCGCCTGCGCGATTCATCCATATTCGACTCACCGCCGAAATGATTGAATCGCTTCTTTAGGCGACGGCGCGCGGTTACTTTAGTAATAAAGGCCGCCCGCCGTGGCGCGAACGCGTCCGCCGGGCGGGCGCACCCTTCGGGTGATTTAATGGCAGCCTCTACCCCTATACAACGCGGGTAGCCTCGGCCAACTCACTGTTCCGCGCGCCTTGGGAAATCTTGCCAAAATGTGCTGGCACATTTTGACGATTTCCCTCCTAAGGCGTGGCGCGCGATGAGAGGGTACTGTTCTTTCTGTGAACAGAAAGAACCAAAGAAACTTTAAAGCGCATCCCTACGGGATGCTTTGGCCGGGTATACCCGCATGCACAAGACCTCGGCCCAAACAACCAGCAACCTCTATCCCAATAACGTACGACCGCCTCCGCCCAAATTCCAATACAACCTCTACCCAGCTTTTTGTTCCGCGGCCATCTCAGCCCACGCCACAACGAAAAAGCGGCTCGCCTAATAGGCAAGCCGCTCCAAAACTACTGAAAATTCGTAGCCCCTAGGGGAATCGAACCCCTCTTCCAAGAATGAAAATCTTGTGTCCTAACCGATAGACGAAAGGGCCATCGTCGAAATGACAGTGCAAAGGTAGAACCATTTTCGGAAATTCCAAACGTCTGTCGAAAAAATCTCCTCTTCTTTTGATTCTGGAGCGTCAAAAACCTCCCGCAGCTCAGCATCCGCACCTTTCCGAAACAAAAAGGCTTTCTCCTCAACGCGAGGAAAAAGCCTTTCGAACAAAGAGTGACGCCGACAGGACTCAAACCTGTAACCTTCTGATCCGTAGTCAGATGCTCTATTCAATTAAGCTACGGCGCCAATGCTTTCGCACCGCAAAAGTAGTCATTCTCCCGACATTTCCAAAATTTATATTCTCTATATTTGCAAAAATCTATCCGCACACCCATGAAAACGCTCCCCGAACTCGAAACAGCCCTCATCGCCGACGGCTACCGACTCACTCCGGACGAGGCACGGCATCTTCTGCACACAGCCGAGACCGATGCCCTGTGCCGAACGGCCGACCGGGTGAGACTCCATTTCATGGGCAACCGCATGGACACCTGTTCGATCATGAACGCCCGCAGCGGCCGTTGTTCGGAAGATTGTAAATGGTGCGCCCAGTCGGTTCACCATCGGACGAAAATCGACGTCTACCCCCTGACCGACACCGCCGAAGCCCTGCGCCACGCCCAGGACAACCACGACAAAGGAGTCGGCCGGTTCTCGTTGGTGACCAGCGGACGCGCCATGACCGACCGCGAAATCGGACAATGCGCCGCCATCTATCGCGCCATCGCGGAACGGATGCCGGGTTTCCGAAACGGACACCTCTGCGCCTCAATGGGACTGCTGACCCGCAAACAGCTGCAAACCCTGAAAGAGGCCGGCGTCGGACACTACCACTGCAACATCGAGACCGCCCCGTCCTATTTTCCCCAGCTCTGCACGACCCACACCTTCGACGAAAAGCGCAGCACATTGCGCTGGGCCCGCGAAGCCGGGATGCGGATTTGCAGCGGCGGGATCATCGGTATGGGCGAAACGGCGGAACAACGGATAGAAATGGCCTTCGCCCTGCGCGAAATCGGCGCAGACTCGATCCCGATCAACGTACTGAACCCGATACCGGGCACACCGCTCGAAAACACGCCGCCCCTGTCGGACGACGACATCCTGCGCACCTTCGCCCTCTTCCGGCTGATCCATCCGCAGGCCCATATCCGCTTTGCCGGCGGCCGGACACTGCTGCGACGTGAAGTACAGGAGCGCGCCCTGCGCGGCGGTGTGAATGCCGCAATCGTGGGCGATCTGCTCACCACGATCGGCTCCGGAGTGGCCGAAGACCGCGAAATGTTCCGACAGTGCGGTTTCGCGGAATAACGGATTCCGCCGAGCACAAAAAATCGCGTTTTTCATCGGGACGGCCCTATTTTAGGAACGGATTTTGCATCCCTCCGACACAGGCACAGGCAGATCCAACCCACCGGCCGAATCCCATCCATGTTCCGCAAGATCGTCAAATATGCGCTGCGTACAGCGGCCATTCTGCTCGGAATGGTCGTCCTGCTTGTCATCGCGCTCTATCTTCCGCCGGTTCAGCACTTCATCAAGAACAAAGCCGTCGCTTACGTCTCCGAAAACTTCGGCATGCAGCTGTCCGTCGAACGGTTGCGCCTCCGCTTTCCGTTGCGACTGGCCGTGGACGACGCCCAGGCCGTGACCACCGAGGGCGATACCCTGTTCCGATGCGCCGCCCTGCGCGCCGACATCGCCCTGTGGCCCCTGCTGCGGAAAGAGGTCGTCGTGCGGCAGTTCGAATTCGACGAGACTTCGTTCCATCTGGACGACACCACCGGCGGCCTCGACCTGAGAGTCCGCGTTCAGAAGCTGGCCCTGACCGCCGACCGGGTCGATCTCGCTCAACAGACCGCCCACATCCCCTCCATCCGGCTGAGCGGAGCCACCGTCGGCCTGACGCTGAGCGAAGCCCGGCCCGACACCACCGAAACGGATACGACAGCCGCTCCGCTGCGGTGGAAAATCGACGCCGACCGGCTGCTGTTAGACCGAATCGCGTTTACGATGCGGAATACATCGCCCGAAAGCGACCTGAAAGCACGGATCGAATCGGGCGAAATCGCTGCGTGCGCCGTCGATCTGGGCGATCAATCGGTCAATGTCGGTCGATTGAGTCTCGACGGCGGAGGATTCGCCTACCTGAGCGACACGATCGCATCGCCCGCTCCCGAACGAAGCGCCGAACCGTCCGACACCACCGCAACCCAACCGTGGAGCATACGCGCCGGGGCGATTCGCGTGGGAGCATTCGCCGTCCGCTACGGACTTCCGTACGGAGCGCCCCGGGCCGGTTTCGACCCGAATCACATCGTCATCAGCGGTCTCAACATCGCCATCGACTCGGTATTCAATCGCGGAACGGAGGTACGGGCGACCCTTGCCGACCTGAACTTCACCGAACGCTCCGGTCTCGCGGTCACCCGAACCCGCGGCGACATCCGGATGGACAGTACGGGGTATGGGCTGAGAGCGTTCCGGTTACAGACCTCCGCTTCAACAATTCGGGCTCAGGCCGTCGTCGGGGCCGGAATCGCCTCGATGGAGCCTGCCACACCGATCGACGCCCGCATCGACATGACCTTAGGGGCCTCTGACCTCGCTCGTTTCATCGAGTGGAACGACACCCTGCGGCGACAGCTGGAAAATCGCTCTCTCACCGTGGGGGCTCAGATCGGCGGAACGCTGAACAAGCTGAATCTGAATCGTTTTTCCGTCGAACTGCCTCGCGTTTTCGCCCTCCGGGCCAACGGCTCCGTGCAGCAGCCGACCGACCCGAAACGGATGCAGGGCCGGATCGCCCTGAGCGGCGAACTGACCGATCCGCAATTCGTTTCGCCCCTGCTGCCGGACGGCATCACGCTGCCCCGGATGCGGCTGCACAGCGACCTGCGGGCTGCCGCCGGGCGGTTCGAAGGCCTCGCGACCCTGTGGGCCGGAACCGGCAAACTGACCGCCGAAGGTTCGTTCATCCCGCGCAGCGAACGGTACACAGCCCGGATCGAAGCGGACAGCCTGCCGCTCTACGCCTTCCTCCCGACCGACTCGTCGAGCATCGCCACCTTCGCCATCCGGGCCGCAGGGCACGGTTTCGACCCCTTCTCGCCGCAAACGACCGCCGATATCGAGACACGGATCGTTCAGGCCGTCTACGATCGGTTCGACTTCGGCGGCCTGTCGCTCACCGCCGCTCTGGCCGACCATCGGTTCCGGGGACGGTTCGTCGGCGAAAACCGGGCCCTGAACGCCGACCTGCATTTCGGCGGGCTGCTCACACGAGCCCGGCAGGAGGCAAGCATCGAGGGACGGATTGCGCAACTCGACCTCGAACGCATGCACCTCGTCGCCCAACCGGCCAACGCCTCGTTGCGGCTCCGCGCCGCAGCATCGGCCACCGAGACCAAAGCCTACACGGCGACCGTCGTCCTCGACACCGTCCGGGTACGCTACGGCACGTTCGAAAACACGGTGAACCGCACGACCCTGACAGCCGAAGCCGACTCGGCACATGCCCGGGCAGATGTCTCATCCGGCGACCTGCAACTGACCTTCCGGTCGGCCGTTGGGCTCGACTCGCTGGCCGGCGGTTTCGACCGGGCGATCGCCGAAATCCAACGCCAGATCCGCGCCGGCCGAATCGACGCCGACACCATCGGATATACGCTGCCTCCTTTCTCGCTCGACTTCCGGGCCGGGCGGAACAACATCCTGAACAACTATCTGCTCGCCCGGGGGATGGGCTTCGGGCAGGCCACGCTGACGGGAAGAACGACACACGGCAAACCGTTCGGCATCCAGGCCGAAATCAATCGTTTCTCGACCCAGGGAATCGTCCTCGACACCATCAAGGCCGGCATCGGTTCCCGGAACGGCCGCCTGCGCTACTTCGCCCGACTGGGCAACCGGCCCGGCAATATGAACCGGCTCGGCTCGATCTTTCTCGACGGCAACGCCTCCGGCAACTCGGCTCTGGTCAGGCTGGTGCAGCTCGACCGGCAGGGGCGCAAAGGGCTCGACTTCGGCCTGCGCGGGACGCTGACCGACAGTGCGGTGACAGTGAACCTCGTACCGCGCCGGCCCGTCTTCGGATTCTCGGAATGGTCGGTCAACGGCGGCAACTACGTCCGCTACGCTTTCGACCGGAGTCTGACCGCCGACCTGCGGGTCCAACGACCCGGGCAATCCTTCTCGCTGCAATCGTCCACGGCGAACGACATGCCCGCCGGCAGCCTCCGGTTAGGAGTCACCGGATTCGACATCGCAGGCGCGCTGAACCTCCTGCCCAAAGCTCCGCCGGTCGGCGGGCGATTGGGGCTCGACCTGACGTTCGGGCTGGCCGACAGTCTGCTGGCCGCCCAAGGAACGATCGCCATCGACACCCTCCGTTACGAAAACCGTTCGGTGGGCGACATCGGCCTGCGTCTCGCCTACCGAGGCGAAGCCCACAACGGACAACAGGGCTCGGCCGACCTCTCGATCAACCGCCAGCCCGCCCTTTCGCTCGCCGGACACTACCATCCGGCCGACACGGCCCGGGCCGTGCGACTGACGGCCGACCTGCCCGGCATTCCGCTGGAGGTGCTCAATCCGTTCCTGCCGGAAGGCTCGGGCAGTCTGACCGGAAAGCTCGCCGGACACATCGAAGCCGACGGCCCGACCGACGCTTTGCAGCTGAACGGCTCGTTGCAATTCATCAAAACAGCCGTCGACGTGGCCGCCATCGGAACCCGGTTCGGCATTTCGGGCAACCCGATCCTCCTGCAAGGCGGACGGGTACTGTTCAACGACTGGGGCCTGATCGCTCCCAACCGACAGCCCCTGACGGTGAACGGCTACATCGACCTGCACGACTTCCAACAGATCGCCACCGACCTGCGCATCGAAGCCTCCGACTTCCAGCTGGTAAACGTGGAAAAGAACATGAGCGCAATGGTCTTCGGCCGGGCGAGCGCCGACCTCTCGGCCCGGATGCGCGGGCCGTTAGACGCGCTGAACATCCGCGGCAATGCCACCCTGCTGACCGGCACCGAGGTGACCTACGTCATGCGGGAATCGCCCATGAGCATCCGCGACCAGTCCCAGAACGTCGTGAACTTCACCGCCTTCAACGACACCACGACGGTCTATGCCATGCGGCCTCCGGCAATCATCCGCCCGACCGGGATCGACATGCTGATGAACGTTTCGATCGACCCCGACGTCGAAATTTCGGTCTACCTGTCCGAAGACGGCCAGAACCGCATCGACCTGCAAGGTGGCGGCACGCTCACCTATGCGATGAACCGGCTGGGCGACACCCGTTTCGCCGGGAAATACGAACTCTCGGGCGGTCGCGTGCGATACAGCCCGCCGGTGATCTCGACCAAAGATTTCGCCATCTCGCCGGGCGGCTACGTGAGCTGGACGGGCGATATCGCCGATCCGACCTTCTCGATCCGAGCGGCGCAGACGCTCCGCACGACCGTCACGATGGAAGACCAGACTTCGCGACAGGTGACCTTCCGGATCATCATCGCCATCAGCGGCTCGATGCAACAGCTCGACGTGGGGTTCGACCTCGCCGCGCCCGAAGACTTGACGCTCCAGAACCAGCTGGCCTCGCTGACGCCGGAACAACGCCAGAACCAGGCGATGAGCCTCCTGATCTACAACACCTACACCGGCCCGGGTACTTCGGCCAAGGTCAATACGGGAAATCCGCTCAATTCGTTCATCGCCAAAGAGCTGAACCAATGGGCCCAGAACAGCCTGCCGGGCGTCGATCTCTCGTTCGGCGTCGACTCCTACGACGATCCGGCGGCAGGGCCGGGCGGCACCCGAACCGACTACTCCTACAAGCTCTCGAAGAAATTCTTCGACAACCGGGTGCGGGTGGCCGTGGGCGGCAAGGTGACGACGGGCGACCCGAACCAGAACGCCGCCGAAAACCTGATCGACGACATCTCGCTGGAGTACCAGCTCACGCGGCGCGACAACATGTACCTGAAGGCGTTTCGCGAGACCAACTTCGAGAGCATTCTGGAGGGCGACGTAACCGAAACGGGCGTCGGGTTCGGCGTGCGCAAGAAGATTCTGAAACTGGGCGACCTGTTCCGGCTCACCCCGGAGAAAAAAGAGGTGAAAGAGGCCCGCAAGGCGGCCCGACAGGAGAGACGCGAAGAGAGACGCCTGCAACGGCAGGCCGAGAAAGAGGAGGCGACCCGTCCCGCCGAACCGCAGACCACTCCAAACGAACAACCCCGATGAGACACCTTTTCCGACATATCCTCTGCTCCACCCTGCTGCTGGGCGGCCTGGCCGCCTTCGTTTCGTGCTCGACCACCCGGCGGCTGGGCAAAGGCGAAGTGCTCTACACCGGCGTCCGAAAGATGACTTTCACGCCGGCCGAAGACAGCCTGCGGATTCCGGCCGAAGTGATTTCGGCCGTCCGGCAGCCGCTGAACGTGGCTCCGAACAATGCGCTGTGGTCGCCCTACTGGCGAACCGGCATCCCGATCCGGCTCTGGGCGTGGAACTACCTCTACACGCCGAAAGAGAAAGGGTTCAAATACTGGTTCTACAAACGGCTGGCCAAGCCGCCGGTGCTGATTTCGAAAGTCCGGCCCGAACTGCGCGTCAAGGTCACCGAACAACTCTTCGAAAACCACGGCTACTTCGACGCCCACGGCAGCTACGAACTGGTGCCGAGCAAACACAAACCCGACCAGAAAGCGAAAGTGAACTACCGGTTCACCGTCTCGGCGCCCTACACCTACGACTCGATCGAGTACCTCACGGCTCCGGGCCGGGTGGGACGCATCGTGGACAGCCTGCACGCCGGGACGCTGCTCCGCAAAGGGGCCGTTTACAACCTCGACACGCTGGTGGCCGAGCGCAACCGGATCACCACGACGCTGCGGAGCTTAGGTTATTACTACTTCCGTCCGGAGTACATCGCCTACGACGCCGACACGACCCAGGCGCCTTACCGGGTATCGCTGCGGATGCGGCTGGCCGACGGGATTCCGCCCGCCGCCATGCAGCCTTACCGAATCGGGAACGTACAGGTGACGCTGGTCAATCCGGTGCCGGGCCCCTTCGACACGATGACTCTGGGCGACGTCCGGGTGCGCTACCAACAGCCGCTGAAGATCCGCCCGCGCATTCTGGCCGGCACGATCCGCCTGAAACCGGGCCAGATCTTCAACGTCGAAGCCCAGAACCGAACCCAGAGCGATCTCAACAAGCTGGGGATATTCAACTCGGTGAGCCTCTCGGTGCCGCCGCTGGACTCGCTGCACGAAGGCCAAGACTCACTGAATGTCCACATCTACGCGGCGTTCGACAAACCGATGCAGGCCGAGTTCGAAGCCGACTTCAACTCCAAATCGAACAGCTATCTGGGGCCCGGAGTGACTTTCGGACTGCGACACAACAACATTTTCAAGGGAGGCGAAGTGCTGGCCCTCAACCTGACAGGCTCTTACGAGTGGCAAACGGGGAACAAGAGCCAGTACGAAACCCGGCCTTCGGCCGTCAACTCCTATGAATTCGGCCTGAATGCCTCGCTGAGCGTGCCGCGCATTCTGGCGCCGGGCTTCCGCTACCGGGGCTTCACCTACCCGGCCCACACGACCTACAAGATCGGGGCCGACCTGATGAACCGGCCGAAATACTTCCGGATGCTCTCGCTGAACCTCTCGGCGGGATTCGACTTCCGGACATCGCCCTACAGTTCGCACAACCTGACGATCTTCAAGCTGACCTACAACCGGTTGCTCCACACCTCGCACGTCTTCGACTCGACGATGCAGCAGAATCCGGCCGTGGCGCTGAGCTTCAGCAACCAGTTCATCCCAGCCATCAGCTACGCCTACACCTTCGACCGGCTGTACGGCTCGCGACAGCGGAACCGGTTCATTTTCCAAGGGACAGTCACCGAGGCCGGAAATATCTTGGCGGGCCTCTACGGCCTCTTCGGGTCGCACGGCGAGAAACGGCTCTTCGGCAGCCCCTTCTCGCAGTTCGTCAAGGGGACGGCCGAGGTGAAGTGGTACCACCGCGTGGGACTGGACAACTGGCTGGTTTCGCGGTTCCTGATCGGCGCAGGCTATGCCTACGGCAATTCGAAAGTGATGCCCTACAGCGAGCAGTTCTACATCGGCGGGGCGAACAGCATCCGGGCTTTCACGGTGCGGTCGCTGGGCCCCGGGAGCTACCGTCCGCCGAAGGAGATGGTGAACGGCTACTGGGATCAGACGGGGAGTTTCAAGCTGGAAGCCAACGTCGAGATGCGGTTCAAGATCATGGGACGTTTGGGAGGCGCCGTTTTCGTGGACGCAGGTAATATCTGGCTGCTGAAAAACGACCCTCAACGCCCCGGAGGCGTGCTGCGGGCAAAAAATTTCTGGAAAGAGATCGCCCTCGGAACGGGCGTCGGGCTGCGCTACGACATCAGCGTGCTGGTGCTCCGGCTGGACATGGGGATCGGCATCCACACGCCGTATCCGAATCCGGACAAGCGAGGCTATTACAACATTTCGAAATTCAAAGACGGACTGGGCCTCCATCTGGCGATCGGCTATCCTTTCTGATGCGAGCCGTCGGCCGCGGCGCGCGACAGGTAGAGCTCCGTGAGCCGCGCCACCGCATAATCGCCCAGCCGCGCCACCGGAATCACGCACCATCCCTCGGGCCACTCGCCGGCCGTCAGATCCGGAAGCTCGATCCGGTGGAAGGTCGCGTGGATAATGCGGTGCGACAAGACGTGCTTCGGCATCCGCACCGCCCCTCTCCACACCCAATCCGTTCCGTCGACCGGAAGCGGCAAAGCGTCGAAATCACACTCTCCATCCGTCTCGACGAGCGGAAATTCGTACAGCCCCCGCCAAATATCGTTCCCCTCGCGTCGGCAGACCACCGTTCGCCCCTGCCGGTCGACCAGATGCAGGTAGTTGAACCACCTCGGCGTCTGCACCGTCCGCCCCTGCTTGACCGGCCGCTCGGCCACCGTTCCGTTCCGCCGGGCCAGACACGTCGCCCCCAGCGGGCACGCCTCGCACTGCGGCGACCGCGGCGTGCAGACCAACGCCCCGAGCTCCATCACCGCCTGATTGTACCGTCCGGCCCCCTCGCCCTTTCGCCCGACCGTCTCCAGAAACTCCTCCAGCAGCCTCTGTGCCGCCGCAGCGAACTCCTTTCGTCCGGCCGTCGTGTCGATCGGCGTATCGATATCCAACAGACGGCTCGCCACCCGATAGACATTCCCGTCCACCACGGCATACGGCGCATCGGTCGAGAACGAGACGATCGCCGCCGCCGTATAATCCCCCACTCCGCGCAACGCCCGGACAGCCGCATAGTCCGTCGGAAAAACTCCTCCGTGCCGCTCCGCGACCTGCCGGGCCGCCGCATGCAGGTTGCGCGCCCGACTGTAGTAGCCCAGCCCCTGCCAGAGCTTCATCACCTCGTCCTCGCCGGCCGCCGCCAGATCGGTCACCTCCGGGAAACGCTCCACGAAACGGAGATAATACTCCATCCCCTGCGCCACCCGCGTCTGCTGGAGGATCACCTCCGAGAGCCAAATCCGATACGGGTCGCGCGTTTCGCGCCACGGCAGCGGACGGTGATTTTCGATATACCAGTCGATCAGAGCGTTGAAGTCCATAGAATCAAAAAACGAAATCGGCCGAAAAATTATTTCCCCTCCTCCCCGCTCTCCGTCGGCCCGGTCAGCGACGCCACGCCGAGCCGCGCAAAGCGGATCAGGTCGTCCGGAGCCAGCGCGATCTGCAACCCCCTCACCCCGGCGCTGATGTAAATGCGATCGAACTGCCGGCAACTCTCGTCGATAAAGGTCGGAAAGGCGCGCTTCATCCCGATCGGCGAACAGCCGCCTCGGATATATCCGGTCGTTTCGAGCAGCTCGCGGAGGTGGATCATCGCCACGCTCTTATTGCCCGACACCCGCGCCGCCGCCTTGAGATCTACCTCGCGGTCGCCCGGAATCACACAGACCAGTATCCCGTTCCGGTCGCCCCGCAAGACCAGCGTCTTGAAGACCTGCCGGACATCCTCGCCCAGCTGTTCGGCCACATGCACCGCATCCAGATGCTCCTCATCCACCACGTAAGGCACCAGTTCGTACTCGATTCCCGCCCGGTCGAGCAGCCGGGCGGCATTGGTTTTCGTCACTTTCATAAATATCAACGATTCAACAGCCGATCCGCGAAACGACACCCCTCCGGCAGGCACTCCAACAACCGCACCAACCCCTCCGTCAAGCGTTCCAGCGCCTCCGGAATGCGCCACTCCGACCGCGGATCGCCTGTCCGGTTCGACAGCGCGCGCAGTTGCAGAAACGGCACCCCCTCGTCCCGACACACCGCAAAGAAAGCGGCCCCTTCCATCGACTCCACCGCCTCGCCCCCGTGCAGCGGCAACGGCGAACAGGCACTATTGGCCGACCGGGCCGCCACCACCCGGAAACGATCCTTCAACGCCCCCACATAGGGACACGCCACGGGCTGCGCCTCCGGCAGCTTGTCGAACGATTCGAAACGGCCCGTCTCGGGCCTCCATGCGCCGATATCGGCCTGCCGGTCGCTCCCGACCAGAACGACATCGTCCAACGTGAGCGACGTGCCGGGCAATATGCCCGCAATCCCGGCTTGTATCGCCAGACAGGGCCACCCCTCGCGAACCGCCCGCGAAACGGCCACCCCGGTCGCTCCGGCTCCCATGCCGCCGACCATCCACCGCACGGGCCGGTCGCCGAACCGATCGCCCACCCGGGCCCGCAACGGTCGCTGTTCGAGCTCCGTCGCCGTAAGGAGAAGAATGGAAGGTATCATAATTCAATCAATCCGTCCTACAAAGATAACTCGCCCCGGCGATTCCCGGCACCTTCCGAAGCAGAAACCGATGACATCCCTTATCTTTGCACCATTATTTTTCAGACGACTATGCAACGCGACATTCGCCGGGAGCTCCAAGACCGGATCCTGATACTCGACGGCGGGCTGGGCACCCTGATCCAGGCCCGAGGGCTGACCGAATCCGACTACGACGGCCACGTCGGCTGCAACGACTATCTGGTCGTGAGCCGCCCCGACGTGCTCGAGGAGATCCACGCCGCCTATCTGGAGGCCGGAGCCGATATCGTTTCGACCGACACCTTCAACGCCAACCCCGTATCGCTGCGAGACTACGGATTGCAGACACGCACCTGGGAGCTCAACAAAACCGCCGCCGCACTGGCCCGCAGCGTGGCCGACCGGTTCGAACGGCAGGACGGCCGGGCCCGGTTCGTGGCCGGCTCCGTCGGGCCGACCAACCGGAGCGCCTCGATGTCACCCGACGTGAACGACCCCGGTCTGCGCAACATCACCTTCGACGAACTGGCCGAAGGATACGCCGAACAGATGCGCGGCCTGATCGACGGCGGAGCCGACCTGATCCTGATCGAGACCGTCTTCGACACACTCAACTGCAAAGCGGCCATCTACGCCCTCCGGACGCTGATCGGCAACCGTTCGATTCCGCTGATGGTCAGCGGCACGATCACCGACGCCAGCGGACGGCTCCTGTCGGGCCAGACCGTCGAAGCCTTCTACGCCTCGGTCGAGCACGGCGACCTGCTGAGCATCGGGCTGAACTGCGCTTTCGGGGCGCGGCAGATGATGCCCTACGTCGAACGGCTCGGTCGGGTGGCCAAGGGGGCCGTTTCGGCCCACCCCAACGCCGGACTGCCGAACGTGCTGGGCGGGTACGACGAAAGCGCGGAACAGATGGCCGTTATCATCGAGGAATACCTCAAAAGCGGGCTGTTGAACATCGTCGGCGGATGCTGCGGAACCACGCCGGAACACATCCGGGCGATTGCCGAAGTCGCTAAAAAATACAAACCGCGCACCTTCCGCGCGCCGCAGGACAACGGCGGCGCGACGGTGCTGGCGGGGCTCGACATCGTCCGGATCGAACCGGCGTCCAACTTCGTGAACGTCGGCGAACGAACGAACGTGGCGGGTTCGGCCCGGTTCGCCCGGCTGATCCGCGAACGGCAGTACGCCGAAGCGCTGGCCGTGGCCGCCGAACAGGTCGAAGGGGGTGCCCAGGTGATCGACGTCTGCATGGACGCGCCGATGATCGATGCCGAACGGGCGATGACCGACTTTCTGAACCTGACGGCAGCAGAGCCCGAAATCGCCCAACGGCCCGTGATGATCGACTCGTCGGACTGGCGGGTGATCGAAGCCGGGCTGCGGGTCGTGCAGGGAAAAGCGGTCGTCAACTCCCTCTCGCTCAAGGAGGGCGAAGCGCTTTTTCTCGACCACGCGCGCCGCGTGCGGGCCTTCGGAGCGGCAGCCGTCGTCATGCTCTTCGACGAGCGGGGACAGGCCGACTCCTACGAGCGCAAAATCGAAGTGGCGGAACGGGCTTATAAACTCCTGACAGAGAACGGATTTCCAGCCGAAGATATTATTTTCGACCCCAACATACTGGCCGTGGCCACCGGCATCGAAGAGCACGACGACTACGGACGGGCCTTTATCGAAGCGACCGCCTGGATCAAACGCCACTGCCCCGGAGCACGGGTGAGCGGCGGAGTCAGCAATCTCTCGTTCTCGTTCCGAGGCAACAACCCGGTTCGCGAAGCGATGCACTCGGTCTTCCTCTACCACGCCACCCGCGCCGGGATGGACATGGGGATCGTCAACCCCTCGATGCTACGGATTTACGACGACATCGACCCGGAGTTGCTGACGCTTTGCGAAGACGTGATACTGAACCGCCGGGACGACGCGGCGGAACGGCTCACGGCATATGCCGGGTCGCACGCCGCCGAAACCGGCGCAGCCGCAACGACAAAGCACGACGCCCGGCGCGACGGAACGGTCGAAGAGCGGATTATCCACGCGCTGGTTCAGGGAGCGACGACGCATATCGAAGCGGACACCCAGGAGGCTTATGAGAAGCACGGTTCGGCTATCGAAGTGATCAACCGCGTGCTGATGGCCGGGATGAGCGAGGTGGGAGAGCGGTTCGGAGCCGGGAAGATGTTCCTGCCCCAGGTCGTCAAGTCGGCCCGGGTGATGAAACAGGCGGTCTCGGTGCTGGAACCCTTCATCTCGCACGACCGGACGACGGAACAGGGAGCCAAACTGCTGATCGCCACGGTCAAAGGCGACGTGCACGACATCGGCAAGAACATCGTGTCGGTCGTCCTGACCTGCAACGGCTACCGGATCGTAGATCTGGGGGTGATGACACCGCCGGAACGGATCGTAGAGGCGGCGATGGCCGAACAGGTTGATGCGGTGATCCTCTCGGGGCTGATCACCCCGTCGTTGGAGGAGATGCGCGTGGTGGCCGAACGGTTCGAACGGGCAGGCCTGCGGATACCGATCTGCGTGGGCGGAGCGACGACCTCGGAGCTTCACACGGCGGTGAAAATCGCCCCCTTCTATAGCGGTCTGGTGGCCCACTCGACCGACGCTTCGAACTGCGTCCGATTAGTGAACCGTATTTTGAAAGAGCCGGGATTTGCAACACGCTACCGAGCCCGACAGGAGGAGTTGCGGCAGCAGTATGCCACCCAGCGTGCGGCCGGCGAACTGCGTCCGTTGAGCGAAGCGCGGGCGCACAAACTCGAATTGGATTTCAACGCCGGAACGGTGGCTCAACCCCGACAGCTCGGCAAACGGGTGCTGACCCGTTATCCGCTGGAGGGACTCGCGGAGCGGATCGACTGGAGCTATTTTTTCGCCGAGTGGGACTTGAGGGGGCGTTATCCGGAGATTTTCGACCATCCGACCAAGGGCGAAGAGGCACGGCGATTGTTCGACGACGCCCAGACCATGCTGCGTCGGCTGCTCGCCTCGGGCGAGGTGCGGGCAGATGCAGTGGTGGCGATCGTGCCGGCGCGGAGCGAGGGAGACGACTTGCTGATCCGAGGCTGTTGCCACACCGACGGCACTTCGTGCGGATGCGGTGCACCGGAGATTCGGTTCGCCTGCCTGCGGAATCAGGAGGCGAATCACGCAACCAACCTCTCGCTCGCGGACTTCATTTCGCCGGGGCCGACTGCGGGCGCGCCGCAGGATCACATCGCTCTGTTCGCCTTGGGGGTGACGTGCGATTTCCGCGGCGATTCCGATTACGAAAACATCATGGCCCGCATACTTTGCGATCGTCTGGCAGAGGCCTTTGCGACGGAGCTGTCGGCCCGGTTGCGGGATGAGTGGTGGGGTTTTCCGGCCGGTTCGGAAGGGATACGGGTGGCCATAGGCTATCCGTCGGCTCCGGATCACGCGGGCAAACGACTGATTTTCGACCTGTTGGATGTCGAGGGAGAGATTCCGCTGCGTCTGACGGAGAATTTCATGATGCAGCCGACCTCGGCCGTTTCGGGTCTCGTTTTCGCCCATCCGGAGGCACGTTATTTCTCGGTGGGACAGATAAACGACGAGCAATTAGCGGATTACGCGCAACGGACGGGGCGTTCGGCGGACGAGTTACGCCGTCTGCTGCCGAATCAGGTGCGATAACCCGTGTTTCTCCCGTTCCGTTTATTCCGAGAGGCAACGCAACTGAAGACCGTGGGCACAGCTGTATGCACGGCTGGAATAAAGATTCTGTGTGAAGAAACCCAAGTACAGACCATTGGTACCGTTGACCGATGACGACGAACTGTACCCATCGTTACCGACGCCCATCGGCTCTCCCGTATCCCGATGGCGAACGCCCGGGGCGGGGTACTGAGCATCCTTGGAGCACATGAAATTACTTTCCGCGAAAATTTTGACAACGAAATTTGGAGGTTCCGAAATTTTGTCTACCTTTGCACTGCAAACAAGGGGTGCCATAGCTCAGTTGGTAGAGCAAAGGACTGAAAATCCTTGTGTCCTTGGTTCGATTCCGAGTGGCACCACTTAAGATCAGCGTCTACAGTCTCATGTAGGCGCTTTTTTTGTGCTTTGCGCGGCTGATTTTCGTGGCTTTGGACACCCCAAGTTAAACCGAAATTCACCCGGACATCGGAATAATCAACCAACTCCCTGTCGACATGGCCGCCCCGGGCTACCGCCACAACCTGGCGGGTAGCCTGCTGAGCATCGGCGAACAAGGCTACAGTTGGTCTTCCTCGGCAAGCGACACCAACGGCCTGAATTTGGGCTTTGGCGGAACTTGGTTCCGCTTCAGCAGTTCGGACGGACGTGCCTACGGTTTTCAGTTGCGTTGCCTCTCGGAATAAACGGGAAGGCGCGCACGCGGTGGGTTAAGAGGCCGGAATGATCCGAACGCTCCCCGACACAACCTATCGCCCCCTCACTTAACGCCCACTCCCTTCAGCCCGCGCCACAGACGAACCGCCCGCAACACCCCCACCGGACAATCCGCACACCGCCCCCGGGCACAATATTCCGTACTCAACTGAATCAACGCCTGCGAGTCCGACGCGCTTTCCGGCCGGAACGCTCCGGCCCACACCCGGGTATAGCGGTTCGACTCCGGCGCCACCTCGTCGTAGAGCGCCAACGCCCTCTCCTGCAACCCCGTGTCGCGAGTCGCACGCCCCATCGCCGTCAGCAGCGGAATCACGAAATTGATGATCCGCAAATCCACCTTCTGAACGCTCATCCCCTGTTCCGCCCCTCCGAACAACTCGCGCAACGCCGTCATCCCCTGCATCGCCGCCTCGCGCACCCGCTCCGACAACTGTGTCGCCCGAACCAGCAACGCCGCCGCCCTCAGCAGCATCGTCGAAGGCAGCGACACCGGCCGAACGCCCGCTCCGGCCCACGACACCACCGGTCGCAACAACCCGTACTCCTTTTTCAGCGACAAATAGATATCCTGCCACTGCCGAACGGCCGGTTCCGCCTCGAACACCCCGCTCAGATAGCCCGACTGCCCCAGCAACAACGCCTCGGCCTGCCGCACATCGCCTCCGCAACGGACGAAACAACGCAAAGGGATCGACCTCGCCAACGCCTCGTAGGAACGTTTCTGATCCCCCATCCCCAGCGAACGCAGATAACAGACATACGCCGTCTCGTCCCAATCTCCGCCCAAATCGGCCCGCAACCGTTCGACCTCGGCCGTCTTGCGTCGCAACCGATCCGCCAGCAACCGTGACACGATCTGCCCCTGCTCCACCCCGGCCAGACCGCCAAAAAACTCGGCACACGCTCCTCCCCGACCCTCTGCGGCCGTGGCAAGCGATTCGGCGTACCAGCCGACCAGCTCCTCCGAGGGCTTCAATACGAGCGTCGGCACCTCCCGCCCGTTCCGCACCAACACGCGATCGCGTTCGCCCACCACGTGAAAAGCTACGCTGTCGAAAGCCGGATCGCTCATCCGTCCCCCGTCGCGCCACGTCGAAGCCCGACCATCCACCCGCACCGCTCCGTAAAGCGTCGTCGCTCCGATCCGAACGGCAGCCTGTGCGAAATCCGGCGAGGGGATCGACGCATCGGAATCGGCAGCCGTTTCGGCAGCATACCCCGGATGCTCGACGGCACATTCGCCAACCTCCCCGACCTCCAACTGATCGTCCCGGAACAGACGATGGCCCCACACGAGCGCCAGAAAGCTCCTTGTTTGATTTTCGGTCATAAATTGTTTCGCTAAAACCGTCCGCCGCACGGTCTTTTCCTCCGAGCGGCATTGTTTTCCAAAGATAGCGTTTCGGAACGAAAGTCTCGCTTTCTTTTTCGCCGGAAATCCCCTATATTTGCGACACGAAAAATACACAGTATCACCGAAATTCGATATTATGGGAAGAGCTTTTGAATTCCGCAAGGCGCGTAAACTCAAACGCTGGGGAAATATGGCCAAAACATTCACCCGGCTGGGCAAGGAGATCGTCATCGCGGTGAAGGCCGGCGGGCCGGATCCGAACTCCAATCCGCGGCTCCGGATGCTGATCCAGACGGCGAAGTCGGAAAACATGCCGAAAGACAACATCGAACGGGCCATCAAACGGGCGGTCTCGAAAGACACGGATACGGACTACAAAGAGATCCAGTACGACGGTTACGGGCCGTTCGGGATCGCGATCGTGGTGGAAGCGGCGACGAACAACAACACGCGGACGGTGGCCAATGTGCGGAGCTACTTCAACAAGGCGGGCGGTTCGCTGGGGACGACGGGGAGCCTGGATTTCATGTTCGAGCGCAAGTCGGTGTTCAAGATCAAGACGCCGCAGGGGTTGGATTTGGAGGAGTTCGAGCTGGAGATGATCGACTACGGGGTGGACGAGGTGTTTGCGGAAGAGAACGAAGAGGGGGTACAGGAGATTGTGATGTACGGGGCGTACGATTCGTTCAGCAAGATTCAGAACTACTTGGAGGAGAAGGGTTACGAGATTCTGAGCGGGGAGTTCGAACGGATTCCGACGGATCAGAAGGAGGTGACGGCGGAACAACGGGAGTCGATCGAGAAGCTGCTCGAAAAGTTCGAGGAGGACGAGGATGTGCAGCGGGTCTACCACAATATGAAAGAGGAATAGTTCTCTCGCGCGCGTTTTTTTAAACGATATCATGGGCTTGTATCTTATCGAAAAGATACAAGCCCATTTCCGTTTGCGGCAGATGGAAACCCCGCCCCGGGCTGCCGCCATCGGGAGTCAGGCGTGATGACCGGCATCGGCAACGTTGGCTACAGCTGGTCTTCCTCTGTCAACGGCACCAATGGCATGTACTTGAGTTTTTATACAACATGGCTCAATCCCAGCCTCGCACACAACCGCAGCTATAGTTTTCAGTTGCGTTGCCTCTCGGAATAAACGGGTGACGAGTGCGCGCGGTGGGCAAGGGACTGGAACAACCCTGAGTAACTGACCACCCAACCCTGCATTTAAGTTGCATCCCTGCGGTTCGAAGAACCGCCCGGGCCGGAGCCACCCCAGGCGTAGGCCTGCAACCTCGCGAAGCTCGTTTCCGGCTACGCTGGCTCCGACCCGAACCACAAGAGCATATTTCTATCTGTTAAGCGGAAACGCACTGTAAGCGGGCCGGACGCCCGGGAGGAACGGCAACTCTCGACGCGTAAGCGGCGTGTTGCGTCCCGCCAGTGGGCAGGCGTCCGGCCCGCGCGACCCTAAAAGGTCGCAAGAGCAACAACCTATTCCCGCCCCAATTCTGTCGGGTTCGGGCTGCGGCGTCCGGCCCGGGCATCGAAGATGCCCCGCCGCAAGCCCGGCGACCCTTTGGGTCGCAAGAGCACGGCCTATTTGCTATGAGATTCGTCCTCGGCGCGCCCCCTCGCGCCGCTGATGCGTCGCTCTCGCCGAGGACGGCGACCTAAAGGTCGCAAAAGCACAACCCATTCGTCTCTTTAGGCAGTTCGCCGCCAGCGCGGCTCGAAAACCTACTACGGTTTTCGAGCCCGAGGACAGTCGCAGCCCAAAGCTCGGCCCAATTCTCCGCCCAGTGTCCGCCTCACTGCGGCTCCGCTTTCGCTCCGCCGCGTTTTCGCGCGCCTTGGGAAATCTTGTCAAAACGCGCCAGCACATTTTGACGATTTCCCTCTTTAGGCGGGGCGCGCGATCTGATCACTGCCCCGGCTGGTACTGTTCTCGTTGGCTTCGCCTTCCTCCTCGCCGCTCGGCAATTCGCAAACTGCGTTTGCATTGCACTCGCTGGCAGCGTCGGTTGTGAACAAAAAGAACCAGAAAAACTTTAGACGGATGCTGACGCATCCTCAAGCTGCCGACAGCCCAAATCTTTTGTTCGCGCACGGCAGTACCCGAAACAAAAAAACCGTGCCCTCCTCACGGAAGGACACGGGGAAAACTCCTCTCCCACCACGTAAAATCCTCTATTTGGACAACGACTGCCGATTCTTCAAAGCGTGTGTAATCGTCAGTTCATCCGCGTACTCAAGCTCGTCGCCAAAGCCGATACCCCGCGAAATCACCGATACCGTTACGCCCAACGGCTGCAATTTTTTGGTCAAATAATACGACGTCGTCTCCCCTTCGATCGTCGTCCCCAACGCGAGAATCACCTCTTTCACCCCGAACCGCGTCACATTGTCCAGTAGAAGATCGACATGCAGATCCGACGGCGAAATCCCCTGAATCGGCGAGATCACACCGCCCAGCACATGATACAACCCGTTATACTGACGCGTATTTTCGATCGAAATCAGGTCGCCCACCTGCTCCACCACACAAATGGTCGTCCGATCGCGCTTCGGATCGGTACAGATCGGACAAAGCTCCTCGTCGGAGAGGTTCCGACACTGGCGACACCAACAGATATCACGTCGGAACTGATAGATCGCTCCGGCAAAGAGATCGACATCCGCCACCTCCTGCCGCAAAAGGTGCAAAGCCAGCCGCAGGGCAGTACGACGCCCCACGCCCGGCAGTTTGGAGAGCTCTCCGACGACGTTTTCGAGCAACTTGGACACCGCGCGCTACTCCTCCCCTCCTGCTACTTGCGACCGGTGATCAACGACCGCCGGATCGACCGCCTCGATAGCATCCGAAGCAATCCACCCCTTGTTTCCGTCCGACAGAACGATCTCCGTCCAACCGTCCAGCTCCTCCTGCATCCGCACCTTCGTCCCCTCGTGCAACACAAACAGATCCTTACCGCCCGTCCCCGGCGAACTCTTGACCGGCGCGACGAGATTCATCACCACCGCCTCCCGGTTGTGCAACAGCCGACTCCGTTGGAAATTGGCATAGAACAACGACAGAAAGCACAGAATCAACGCTGTCACCGCCCCATAAAAACCGACTTTCCGTCCCCTCAGCGTCCCGGCCAGCAGCCAAAGAATCACTGCGGCAAACGTCAGCCCCAGAAAGACCAGCCCGAGCACCGCCCAGGTGTTCGACCCGAGCATCAGCCCCAACTGCCGCAGCCAGCTTTTGAGAAAAAATTCGGGAACGGTGTCGATTTTATCCACAATGCGGGCATGCGCCAAAGCCAAATTGTACTGCGTATCCTCGTCGGTCGGATCGAGCAGCAGCGCGCGATTGTAGTTCAGAATCGCCTTGCCCATCCGCCCCTGCTTGAACCAGCTATTGCCGAGGTTGTAGTAGAGTTTGACGCTGTGCACCCCCTGTCCGAGCAACGTCTCGTACAGTTCCACCGCCTGCCGATAACTGCCGTTGCTGTACGCAGCATTCGCCCGGGCCCACAGCGAGTCTGCCGGCGCTCGCTCCGCGTCGCCGACCTGTGCCAAACCGACGGTATCGACTGTCGCCCCACCCTCCTCCGCCACAGCCGGAAGCACGCACGCTCCGAGAGTCAGCAGCACAACCGCTCCGCTACGAATAACCCAACGAAATATATTTATCTTCTTCATACGAATCATATTTTAGATTCGAACCGCCCGATCCAGTCGAGAGCGGCCTGATAAGCCTTATCCATCTGCACACCGCCCGCCGGCGCATACTGCGCGAATTCGCATTCCGAGATCAGGTTCAGAAACTCGCGCGCCTCTTCGTCCGGAATCCCGCGTTCGACGACCAGCACATGTCGCACCCGATCTTTCGTCAAATCGGCTACCGAGATCGCCAGTTTGTCTCCCATATATCCCCACAAAGCGCGCAACATCTCTTCGAAAAACGGGCTCTCTTTCCCCGCCGCCAGATAAGCCTTGGCCCGTTTCAACCGCCGCAGAGCCACTTTATTCGCTTTCCGGGTCTTGACCCGCACGATATCGGCACGCTCACGAATCCGATGTTGCAGGTAGAACAACAGCCCCACGAACAACGCGGCCAGCCCGATCGCCGCAAGGAACCAGCCCCATGACCAGAGGAAAACACGCCCCTGCCGCACGAGGTGCGGATCGCCCATTCGGATGAAGCGGATGTCGGAACCGAGGAGTTTCAAATCCTCTTTCGTCACGCCGGAGACCATTCCGAGCCCGGAGCCCGAGCCTCCCTCGCCGCGGACGATTTCGACATGAAACGCTTCGGTGGTCAGCCGATCGTACCGCCCGGTAGCCGGATCGAAATAGGAGAATCCCACAGCCGGTATCTCATACGTTCCCTCGGCCCGCGCAATGAACGGATATTCGTAAGTCCGCTCGCCGGTCGTCCCGCGCAGGGTACTGGCCAACTGTTCGGTGGTCTTCGTGTCGAACTGTTCGAATGCCACCGGCAGATCGATCTGCGGCGCTTCGATCAGCGGGAAATTCCCCGTCCCGGTCAGCCGCAGCGAGATCGAACCGGCGCTATGGGCCGGAAAGCGGTCGCCGGAGATGACGCCGGTCAGCTGGAACTGTCCCACTGCGCCGCTGAAATCGGCCGGCTGAGGCTGGGGCAGCTCTTTGACCCGGATCCGCACGACGGGCGTAGAGAGTCGCGTCGGCACCTCCTTGACCTGGGCCGCGCCGCCGAAAAAGAGGTCGTAAGGCGAACCGGTCGAAGGCATCTGGGTCACGAGCCGGGCCACTGCCGTCAGCTGGGTCTGCTCGATTTCGATCGTGCCGGTGCGCTGGGGGTAGAGCAACCACCGACGCAACACCTGCGACAGATAGACCTTGCCGCCGACCGTCACGCGTTCGCCGCCCTGTCCGCTGACATCCATCTCCTGAGCCCAGAAACCGTTGAGCGCCGGGTATTTAATCTGCTGAAGACCGGAAATCTCGATCTGGGTATAGATCCGCAGGGTAGCCACCAGCGCCTCGCCCTTATAGACGTCGTTTTTGCTGACCTCCATCCGCAACAGGATGTCATCCGAAGCGACGGTCGTCTTGGGTGCCGGAGCTGCCGTCTCACCGGCCGCACCGCCACTGTTCCGTCCCCCGTTTCCCGCCGGTCGCGCGCCTCCGGCCGCGCCGTTTTCGAGGCTTTCGATCACGGTGGATTTCGCGGTATACCGTTTATCCCCGACGGTCAGCGTAGCGGCAGGCAAGGTAATCTTCCCGGCCCGCGTGGCCCGCACCCAGTAGGTGTAGGTATGGGTCTGCCGACTCTCCGACACGCCGCCCATGTTGCTCATAAAGACGCCGGTGGCCCGCACCGGCCCGGAGAGGATTTCGATCCCCTCGGGCATGGTCGGCGGTGCGAACTGCGCGCCGTTCAGGTCGCCGGTGGTCGAGGCGGCGTATTCGATCTGGAACTGCTGGCCGTTCGCGACGGTCAGCGGGGCCTGAATCTCGAACTCCACCTCCTGGGCCGAAACGCTCCACAGGCAGAGACTGGCGATCCACCCCACCGTCCCGGCTACGCACAACCGCCGCAACCGACGGAAACAGGTATCGAGTTTCATTCTATTCATAAGGGTCTGCACAAAATTACGTTTTTGCATCGACTTCCGACCGGTCGTTGTCGTTTTCCCCATGGGATCTCAGGATTTGAAGATCGAAATCCGGGAGAGCCACCGGTTTTTCCGGTCGAGCATCATGAATTCGACGAGCAGGAGCACCAAGGCACAGGCCAACAGGTAGTGGAACTGGTCGTTGTATTCGGAAAAGGCCATGGAGGAGAACTCTTTTTTCTCCATCCGGTCGATCTGTTTGAGTATCTCGTTGAGACCGATCTGCATGTCGGTGGCGCGGACATAGCTACCGCCGGTCAACACGGCGATCTGCTGCAAGGTCTGTTCGTCGAGTTTCGAGACGACCATCTGTCCGTTTTCGTCCTTAATGGTCTCGCCGCCGATGGTGATCGGCGCCCCTTCGGGTGTCCCGATCCCGACGGTGTAAACGACTACGCCCTGCTCCTTGGCCAGCTGGGCTGTGGCAATCGGATCGTCGTCGTGGCTCTCGCCGTCGGTAATCAGGATAATGGCGCGGCTCTGTCGGCTCTGGTCGGAAAACGACCGGGTAGCGACCTCCAAAGCTCGTGCCAAAGAGGTTCCCTGAACGGGTACCATATTGGGATTCAGTCCGTTCACAAAACTCTTGGCGGAGATATAGTCCGAGGTAATGGGCAACTGAATATAGGCGTCTCCGGCAAAGACGACCATCCCGACGCGATCTTTGTCGAGCTGTTCGATGAGCCGGTTCACGGCGTTCTTGGTGCGTTCCAGCCGGTTGGGGGCGAAGTCTTCGGCCAGCATGCTGTTCGAGACATCGACGGCGAGCATGATTTCGACGCCTTTCCGAGTCACTTCATGCAACTTGGCGCCGAACTGGGGCTGCCCCAAGGCCAGGATCATCAGAAGCAACGCTATGGCGGTGAGAATGAATTTGTTTCTCACTCGTTTGGGCGACGCTTCGGGCATCAGCTGCCGAATGGTCTCGGGATCGCCGAAACGGGCTAACCGCCGGTTCCGGGCACGCCGATACCACCAATAAACGGCTATAACGGCTGGCAACAATATCAATAGCCACAAATACTCGGGCTGCGCAAATCTGAACATATGCTCAATTTATATATCGGTCGTTTGTCGGCATTGTATGGTTATATCCGGCCAGAGCATCCCGCAGGGATGCGCTCTAAAGTTTTTCTGGTTCTCTTTGTTCACAAAGAGAACAGTACCCTCCAGCTACTGCGCGCCACGCCTTAAGAGGGAAATCGTCGAAATGCGCTGGCGCGTTTTGACAAGATTTCCCAAGGCGCGCAGTTCAAACCATATCTGTCACCGGCTGGGATTTCATCTCGATTTTGTGGATGCAAAACAAGTAAAATCTCTTTTTATGCGAGCAGGCGACATTTTTCGCGCGCCTTACGCGATTCATCTATATTCGGCTACCGCCGAAAGAGTTGAATCGCTTCTTTAGGCGGCGGCGCGCGTTGGTATGAGGGTACTGCGCTCGGGCCGCGCGGGCCCCACGTCCCGTGGACGGGCAAAACTGCGTTTTGCTGCGGCAGCCTCGGAAAGAACCGGCATTGACAAACAAACTGTTAAAGTTACGGTATCTGGCGGAGGAAGAGGTAGCGGCTGAGAATCTCGACCACCAGCAACACAATCGCCAACAACAACCATCCGTGATACACCTCGCTGTATTTCACGAAATTTTCAACCTCGACCCGCGTTTTTTCCAACCGGTCGATTTCGGCATAAATCTCGGCCAGCTTGGTATTGTCCGTCGCCCGGAAATAACGCCCCCCCGTCTGCTCGGCAATCCGACGCAGGATATCCTCGTCGATCTCGACCTTGGCCTGTACGAACGAAATGCCGCCCCAGGCATTCAACGTCGGCGTCGGCGCCACCCCCTCGCTGCCGATCCCCACCGCATAGACCCGAATGCCGTAGTCCGCCGCGATCTGCGCCGCCGTCATCGGGTCGATCTGACCGCTGTTGTTCACCCCGTCCGTCAAGAGGATAATCACCTTGCTCGGCGAGTCGCTCTCTTTCAACCGGTTCACCGCCGTCGCCAGCCCGTTCCCGATGGCCGTCCCGTCGGCAATCATCCCGATCTCGATCTGATTCATGAGGTTCACCAGCGAGACGTGATCGGTCGTAATCGGCGACTGGGTGAACGCCTCTCCGGCAAACACCACCAGCCCGATCCGATCGGTAGGCCGACCGAAAATAAACTTCGACCCGATATCCTTGGCCGCCGAGAGCCGGTCGGGCTGAAAGTCACGCGCCAGCATCGACCCCGAAATGTCGAGCGCCATCACGATGTCGATCCCCTCGGCGTTGATATTCTGCCGATCTTCGGCCGACTGGGGCCGCGCCATGGCGAAAATCACGAGGGCCACCACCGCGCACCGCAACACGAATGGCGTGTGCCTCAACCAGTACCGATAGGTATGCCTCAATCGCTCCACGCCGCGCACCGTGGAGAGCCGAATGGCAGCCCTTCCCTGAAGCGTGCGATAGATGTAATAAACCACCATCGGCACCAGCACGAGCAGCAGCCACAAGATGCGTGGATTTTCGAATCTTACTATATCGAACATACAGTGTTCCGTATCTGTCTTTGAATCAACAAACTATCTATTCCCCAAACCCCTCGTCGCCCCCTACCACTGTTTCCGCCCGCGAACTCCGACCGCTTCGGCCTTCTCGGCATCGACCCGTTTTTTGGTATTGTCCTCGCTGGCCTGAATCGCTTTCAGAAGGCGTTCCGACTCTTCGCGCGAGGCGGACGGCTGACGTTCCGGCTGCCGGCCGTCGTGCGGCTCGTTCTTCTTGTCCGACTGCCCGTCGTCGGGGTTGTTCCGATCGTCGGGGTTCTTATCGTTGTTTTTATCTTTATTCCTGTCCGGATTATTCCGATCTTGATCGGGGTCGTTTCGGTCGTCGTTATTCCGATTATCGGAATTATTCTGGTTGTCCTGATTATCCTGGTTGTTCTCGTTTTGATCGTTCTGGTTATCCTGCTGCTGTTGCTCCTCCTGCTTCAACTTTTTGGCATAGGCCAGATTGAACTTCGCCTCTTTGTCCTCCGGCACGAGCCGCAAGGCGTTTTTGTAGGCTTCGATCGCCTCGTCCAGTTTGCGTTGCTGTACGAGCGTATTCCCGAGGTTGTAATAGGTCGCCGCCTGCCGGTGCCGGTCGTTTCCGTCTTCGGCCAGCCGCCCGTAAGCCGCTGCCGCGTCGTCGTACCGCCCCTGTTTATAGAGCGCGCCGCCGAGGTTGAAATTGGCCTCGTAAGAGGTGATTTTTTTCTCCAACGCCCGCCGATACCCGACTTCCGCCTCCGGATATTTCCCTTCGTAGTAGGAGAGGTTCCCCCACCGGATATCCGCCCGCTCTTTTTGCCCCCAGGCAATGGCCGGAGCGACGGAAAACAGACTCAAAATCAATATATTCCTCCTCATCGTTCGAACTCTTTGTTTTCAGGTTTCGTTTCCGGATCGAACAAGTCGTCTTCCGGCATATCGACCGCTTCGGTCGCCGTCACCCCCGGCGCGGCAGGGGCTTCGCCCGGCGCAGGGAGCTCTTTGGTCTCTTCGACGTAGAAATAGGCGTCGAAGTAGGCCTGTTCGTTATCCTCGGGCGACGGGTTCAGCTTGGCGAACTTCACGAGGTCGGCCAGCCGGAAAAGCTGGCGCAGTTTCTCGCGCAGCCGCTCGTCGTTCACCTCCCGCACGGCGTCCAGGATCTGGTCGGAGGTCATCTCCATGGCGCCGATCCCGTACCTGCCCTCGATATAGATGCGCACGATGTCGGCCAGATGGGAGTAGTACTCCTTGTGTTTGCCGTTCTGCCACAATTTGCGGCTGTGCAGCCGTTCCAGAGCACGAATAGCCGCCACGTGCGGCGGCACAGCCGGTCTGCCCGCGCCCCGTCGCCCGCGCCGCAGATACTTGACAGCCAGATAGATCACGACAGCCAGTCCCACGGCAATCAATCCGCCCCACAAGAGGTACTCCTTGATTTCGCGCCACTGGAACGGGGTGTTGAGCGGCCGTTTGATATCGAATATTTGTTGTTTCGCGGTGTCGATCTCGAAGGTCTCGACGACGAGCCGCATCGCTTCCGGGGCGAATACGGTGTCGCCTTTTCCTGCCTTCGCCTCGTCGGGCGTGGCCGACCAAACGACCGGGAAGCCGCCCAAAGCATAGTTCCCCTCGTCGAACCCCGTCAGCCGATACGCAACGCGTATCCTGATCCGCCGTCCGCTCTGCTCCAGGGTGTCGATCCGGTCGATCCCGAGCATTTCAATCTGCGGCGTCAACTTCCCGTCCTCGAACTGAGGCAGCTGGATCTCCTGTGCGACATCTTTGTCGATGTCAAGAAAGAGGCTGAACTGGTCGCCGATCAACACGGTGTCGGGCACCAGCCGGGTGTGTACCTCGGGCGGCCGCTGGGCAGAGAGGGGCTGGGCCGTTCCGGATGCCACGCTTCCCCCGGCGGCGACAAAGGCCGAAAGGAGAAAAAGAATGCTACGATATAGTTTCATATCCACGAGTTATCGCATTTTAAAGAGCCGTAACAAAGCGGCTACATAATCTTCGCCGGTGGCCACCGAGACGGTATCGACCCGGCATTTGGTCAAGGCCTGTCCGATCGCCGAGGAGGCGAGCTCCCAGTACCGAGCATAGCTGTCGCGCGTCCGGGCGGAGGCGGTATCGACCCAAACTTTTCTCCCCTCTTCGGCGTCCTGCACTTCGATAATCCCGACGTCGGGCAACACGGCTTCCCGAATGTCGTAAATCCGCAATCCGACCAGGTCGTGCCGCGACGAGGCGATTTTCAATCCCTCTTCGAAGTTGACGTGCAAGGCCTCGCCACGTGTGGTATCGGCCGAAAAGTCCATGAAGTCGGTCAGCAGAAATGCGGTACACCGTTTTTTCATCACGTTGGTGAAAAAGCGCAGGGCTTCGTTGATATCGGTTCCGCGCCCTTCCGGTTGGAAGTCGACCAGGTCGCTGATAATCCGCAGAACGTGCTGCCGTCCTTTCTTCGGCGGGACGTACTTTTCGATGCGGTCGGAAAAGAGGATGCAGCCGATTTTGTCGTTATTCTGCGCCGCAGAGAAGGCCAGTACGGCGGCGATCTCGGTCATCAGGTTTTTCTTGAATTGTCCCTGTGTCCCGAACATGCGGGAGGCGCTGACATCAATGAGAAGCATCATGGTCAGTTCCCGTTCCTCTTCGTAGACTTTGATATACGGGGCTCGGTTTCTGGCGGTGACGTTCCAGTCGATATCGCGGATATCGTCTCCGATGCGGTAGTCGCGCACTTCGCTGAAAGCCATCCCGCGTCCTTTGAAGGCGGAGTGGTATTTCCCGGCGAAAATATCGTTGGAGAGGCCGCGGGTCTTGATCTCGATTTTACGGACTTTCCGGAGTATGTCTTCTTCGGTCTCTTTCATGGTGTGCAATCGGGTAATATATCTTGTTGCCACAAGGCTTCGGTTCGTTTTTCCCCGCCCCGGGCTTCCGCGATGCGGGCAATAACGGACGATCGGGTGCGCTGTGTCTCGTCGGCGAAGGCGGGTACATTTGGAGCTCTACGGCTGTCGAAACCACGGGGATGGACTTGAATTTCCATTCGCACTACCTGGATCCGTGTCACACGAGCAATCGCGGCTACGGTTTTCAGTTGCGTTGCCTCTCGGAATAAACGCCGCGTGCCCGCGGTGGGCAAAAGGCCGGGTCTACCCTAAAAATAAGAGCAGCCTCTACCCTACTTTTGAGTGGCAACCTGCGGTTCACAGAACCGCCCTATTCGTGGCATTCGTCCTCGGAGCGCTATTCGCTCTTGGTTTAAGCGGGTCGCCGCCAGCGGAGGTGCAATCGAGTTTGCGAAAATGCAATTGCCTTAGCGGGTCGAAGCCTGCGGGGCCTAAAGCAACGCCAGTTGCGGGCCTCCGCTACGGGAGGCTTCGGCCCGCGCGGCTCTACGAGCCGTAAAAGCAGTACCTTTTTCTGTCGGGTTCGTCCTCGGCCGCAGCCAGCAGAGAACGGATATTAAGGCTGAGGCGGCTAATAAAAGACGCTGTGCGTCCCCTCCGCGCCGAGGGCTGCGGGCCGACCGTTAACACGGAGACTTAGCTATTCGCTCGCGGCCCAAAGGGTCGCAAGAGCACAGCACCCATTCACTGCCTCAATTCTGTCGGGTTCGGGCTGCGCGCTCCGGGGGTGGGCCGAACGGCCCAGCGCGCAAGCCCGGCGGTTCTACGAACCGCAAAAGCACGGCCCATTTATTTTCGACCGCAGCCAGCGGAGAACAAACATTAGGCCGAGGCGGCCAGTAAAAGACGCTGTGCGTCCCCTCGCATCCGGGGGCTGCGGGCCGACCATTGTCACGGGGACTTAGCTATTCGCTCTCAACCCAAAGCACAGACAAGAGCACAGCCCAGTTCTCCGCCCCGTGTCCACCTCACTGCGGCTCCGCTGTCGCTCCGCCGCCTTTTCGCGCGCCTTGCGCGATTCATCTATATTCGGCTACCGCCGAAATAGTTGAATCGCTCCTTTACGCGGCGGCGCGCGGTTTGGTTTGAGGGAACTGTTCCTTTTGTGAACAAAAGGAACCGAAAAAACTTTAGACGGATGCTGACGCATCCTCAAACTGCCGGGGGCCCTAACCAACGCACGGCTGTCGCAGAACCCTACGGTACTTCGACAGCGTTCAAAATCTCGGTGATAATATCCTCAGACGTAATATTCTCAGCCTCAGCCTCATAGGTAAGACCGATCCGATGCCGCATCACATCCGGACAAACCGCCCGAACGTCTTCCGGAATCACATACCCGCGACGCTTGATAAAGGCATAAGCCTTCGCCGCCTTCGCCAGCGCAATCGACGCACGAGGCGAACAACCGTAACCGATCATCATCGCCAACCGATCGAGTCCGTATTCCGCCGGTTCGCGGGTGGCAAAAATAATATCGACGATATAACGTTCGATTTTCTCGTCCATATAGACCTGCGCCACCACCTCGCGCGCCTGAAGGATCGCATCGGTGGTCACCACAGGAGCAGCTTTCGGGAACGCAGCCCCGAGCATGTTCTGCCGGATAATCTGCCGTTCTTCCTCCTTTTTCGGATAGCCGATCTTGACCTTGAGCATGAAACGGTCTACCTGCGCCTCCGGCAGCGGATAAGTCCCCTCCTGCTCCAGCGGGTTCTGGGTCGCCATCACGAGGAACGGCTTCGGCAAGCGATACGTGCTGTCGCCGATCGTCACCTGATGCTCCTGCATGGCCTCCAGCAAGGCCGACTGCACCTTGGCCGGCGAACGGTTGATTTCATCCGCCAGGACGAAGTTCGTGAAAATCGGCCCGAGTTTAACGGTAAACTCTTCGTTTTTCTGGCTGTAAATCAGGGTTCCCGTCAGGTCGGCCGGCAACAAGTCCGGCGTGAACTGAATCCGGCTGAACTTCGCGTCGATCGCATCGGACAGCGTATTGATCGCCAACGTCTTGGCCAGCCCCGGAACCCCTTCGAGCAGAATGTGCCCATCGCTGAGCAGTCCGATCAGCAGACTTTCCACAAGGTGTTTCTGACCGACGATCACTTTGCCCATCTCCAAGGTCAGCAGATCGACGAACGCGCTCTGCTTTTCGATGCGGGCGTTGAGCTCCTGAATGTTTACGGCTTCGCTCATATAGGTTATTTGGTTAATGTATCGTTTCGAATTTCGACTGCGTTTTTTAAAGTAGTTCAACTACTTTAAACGGTCGGAACGAGATTTTATTTTGTTCCGGACGAACAAATTTAACAGTTTTTCCGCCTCAACAGTCAAATAAGATGCCATTCGTTCGGGCGGCCCGCTAAAACGCCGCGCGTCGGAAGGACAGAAAGCCTCCCGACGCGCCGCAAAAAGCAGAATTTTTATACGAAGCACCTCTTTTTCAAGGTTATTCAGCCTCAGTCGCCGCCGTACCATAGACTTCGGCGAGTTTGTTCATCAGCGCTTCGCCGCGCAGGTTGCGGGCCACGATCGTCCCGTCCGGCCCGATCAGCACGTTCGACGGAATCGACCGGACGCCGTACATCCCTGCCGGAACGCACTCCCAGAATTTCAGGTCGCTCACGTTGATCCATTTCAGACCGTCTTTTTCGATGGCCTGAATCCAGTTTTCGCGTCCGTCGGGCCGGTCGAGCGACACGCCGAAGACGGTAAACCCTTTGTCTTTATACTGGTTGTAAGCCGCGACGACATGCGGATTCTCGGCCCGGCACGGCCCGCACCACGAGGCCCAGAAGTCGAGCAGGACGTAATTTCCCTTTCCGGCCACCGAAGACAAGGCGATCGGCGTCCCGGTGGTATCGGGCAGGGTGAAATCGAGGAACGGATGCCCCGGACTGCTGAGTTCGAGTTTATCGGCCATTTCACCGACCAATTTCAGATAGACCGATCCCCGGATCGTGCTGTCGAACCCGGCGGCATAGGCGCGCATCTGTTCCGGATCGAGCCCCGGAGCCATCCGGCGGAACAGCAGATAAGCCGCAGCCACGCTGGCCGGATTCTCTTTCACGAAGGCTTCGTTGACAGCCACGTAGTCGTTGTAATTTTTCACCGTATCGACCGCCGCCTGATAGGCCTCGAACAACGCCTGTTCGGCAGAGCCGACGACCTGAATACTGTCAAGCTGTTCGAGCGATCCGGTCACGGCAATCGGGCTGTTTTCGAGGAAGAAGACTTTCGCCGGCCGGGCGGTACTGTCACCTACGGTAATCTGGGCGAGCATGGGGAGTTCGAGCACGCCGCTAAACGAGGCTTTCCCCTGCGCCACCTTGGCCGAGTCGATCACGAGCGGGGTTTTCCCTTGGAAAACAGAGAGGTAGACGGGTTGTCCCTCTTCGAGTCCGTCGAGGGTGGCTACTACTTGATAGCCTTTCCGGGCGCAGGCGGCGAACATCAGGGCCGCCACGCCGAACAGAAGCATTTTTTTCATCGTATTCGTTTGGATTTAATTGTTGTTCAATGTTTTATCGGAGCTTATCCGGATTGTCGCGCACAAAAGCGGCCCAGCCTCCCGCGCCTCCACTACCCGCCGAACGCTCGCCGACGGCAGTTCCGAAAGGGCTGGAGCAGATGTAATAATGACACAAAGCGACCGCCAGCCCGTCCGTAGCATCGAGCTCTTTCGGGGTGGTCCCGATGCCGAGGATCTTCTGCAAAAGGGCTGCTACTTGTTCTTTCGATGCACCGCCCTGTCCGGTAATGGCCTGCTTGATCCGTCGCGGCGAGTACTCGAACACCGGAATCCCCTGGGTCAAAGCGGCCACCATCGCCACCCCTTGCGCTCGTCCGAGTTTGAGCATACTCTGCACGTTTTCGCCATAGAACGGGGCTTCGAGCGCCATCTCGTCCGGCCGATACTCGCGCACCAGCGCGGAAACCCGTTCGAAAATGTGCCGAAGTTTCTGGTAACGGTCTCCATATTTCCCCAAGGTCACGACGCCGAGCACCCGACACTGGGGCTGTCCGTTCCGAATCTGCAACACGCCGTATCCGAGCACGTTGGTACCGGGGTCGATCCCGATGAGGGTTTTCCCTTCCATGGGATCGGCCCGGACGGCTTGTTCTTCGCGCTGGGCGCGGCTGCGACGGGTAATCATGCTGTTTTTTACGATAATCTGTCGGGCCTCTGCCACGACTCTGCCCGCCCCGGGCTACCGCCGTCGGGATACGGGCGCGCTGCTCAGCGTCGGCAACGATGGGTACAGCTGGACTTCCACGGTCACTGACACCGATGGTATGCGCTTGGGTTTCAGTGTGACATGGTTCGATTCCAGCAGCACGGGTAGTCGCGCCTATGGTTTTCAGTTGCGTTGCCTCTCGGAATAAACGGGAAGAAGAACTCCGCCCCGGGCCACCGCAATACGAGCACGGGCGACCTGATGGGCGTCGGCAACTACGGCTATAGTTGGTCGTCCGCAGTGAACAACACGGGCGGCGTGTTCTTGGACTTCGGCGTGACGTGGATCCGTCCCAGCGCTCCATACAACCGCGCCTACGGTTTTCAGTTGCGTTGCCTCTCGGAATAAACGCCGCGTGCCCGCGGTGGGCAATGGGCCGGGTCTACCCTAAAATAAAGACCGCCTCTACCCTACTTTTGAGTTGAATCCCTGCGGTTCGAAGAACCGCCCGGGCCGGAGCTTCCCCTGCGGAGGAACGCACAACGTCTAATGGTAGCCTCTACCCCCAATAAGGCACTCTCCATCCGAAGCGGGCCAAAGCCTGCGGGGCCCACAGCAACGTCAGTTGCGGGCCTCCGCGGTCGGAGGCTTCGGCCCGCGCGGCTCTAAAGGGTCGCAGAAGCTCGGCGCGGCGCGAAAAACGACTGCGTTTTTCACGCCCGAAGAACAAGCACAGCCCAAAGCTCACCCCAGTTCTCCGCCCTGTGTACGCCTCACTGCGGCTTCGCTTTCGCTCCGCCGCGTTTGCCGTCGCCCGTTGGGATTTCATCTCTATTTTGCTGACGCAAAATGAGCGAAATCTCTCTTTAAGCGGGCGGGCGACGGATTTTTCGTATGCAGATAGAGTTTTTTGTTCGCGCGCCTTGCGCGATTCATTCTATTTCGGCTCACCGCCGAAATAGTTGAATCGCTCCTTTGGGCGTGGCGCGCGTCTTTTTCTCGTCGCCCGCTGGGATTTCATCTCGATTTTGCTCACCACAAAACGAGCGAAATCCCTCTTTAGGCGGGCGGGCGACGGGGTTTTGCACGGGTTGACCTTTTTTCGCGCGCAGTTTTTTTTTCGCGCGCCTTACGCGATTCATTCTATTTCGGCTCACCGCCAAAATGATTGAATCGCTTCTTTAGACGTGGCGCGCGTCTTCGCCAACAGGAGGGTACTGCGCTCGGGCCGCGCGGGCCCCACGTCCCGTGGACGGGAAATGCTTACGCATTTCAACTACCAGCCTCTACCCCATTCTTTGTTCGCGCGCAGATGGGGCAACCGACAGCTTCAACAAATTGTTATCCGCCAACTTACTCCTCGGCCCGTTCCCCCAACCGAGCCTCCAGCGCCTTGAGCTGCCGCGACAGCTCGGCCACCTGCTTCCGAAGCTCCGGCAACTGCTTGACCGAAGCCTGAATACGATGCCCCTCCAACCCCGGATAGGCCGGAGAACCGAATACCGTCACTCCCGGAGTCAGGATATTGTTCGGAATCCCTGACTGAGAACCGATCTTCACCCCGTCCGCAATCGCGATATGCCCGACAACCCCCACCTGTCCGCCCATCATCACATTCCGCCCCACCTTCGTAGAACCCGCAATACCCACCTGAGCCGCCATCACCGTATTTTCGCCGATCACCACATTGTGCGCGATCTGGATCAGGTTGTCGAGCTTCGCCCCCCGCTTGATCCGCGTGGAACCCATCGTCGCCCGGTCGATCGCACAATTCGAACCGATCTCCACCCCATCCTCGATCACCACATTTCCGATCTGCGGAATCTTCTGGAACGAGCCGTCGTCGGTCGGCGCAAAACCGAACCCGTCGCCGCCGATCACCGTCCCGCCATGCACAATCACATCGTCACCGAGCTCGCAAGCCTCGTAGACCTTGACCCCCGGATAGAGAATCGTCCGTTCGCCCACCCGAACGCCGTCGCCCACATAGACCTGCGGCCAAATCTGCGCCCCCGCCTTCACCACCGCCCCTTCGCCGATCACGGCATACTCGCCGACATAAACCCCCTCGCCCACCGTCGCGGTCGGATGGATCGAGGCCAACGGACTAATCCCCGTCTTCTTCGGCTTGTTCGCCACATACAGATCGAGCAACGAAGCGAACGCTTTATACGCATTCTCGACCCGCACCAGCGTCAATCCCTCCGGCAGCGCCTCGCGAACGATCAGGTCGGCATTCACGATCGCAATCGTCGCCCCCGTCCGATAGAGGAACTCCTCGTATTTCGGATTGGAAAGAAAAACCAGGTCGCCGGCCTTAGCCTCCTCGATCTTGGCCACCGAACCGACCGCAGCCTGCCCGTTGCCTTCGACCGTGCCGCCGAGAAATCCGGCGATCATCTCTGCTGTAAACTGCATCATCGAATCTGATTTAGAGATATGTGTAAATTCCTACCGCGCAGCCCGCACCAACGAATCGAGACAGGTGTAGAAAGCCGGATCCTCGCCCGTAAAGCGCCGCACCGTGCTGCCGTCCGGCGCCAGAATGATCTTGGTCGGGAAAGCCTCGATTCCGTACCGCACCGGAATGTCATCCCCTTCGGCCCGCACATGGATCCACGGCAGTCCGTGTTTTTCAACTCCCTTTTTCCAAGCCTCCTCCGTATCGCCGCAATCGATGCCGACGAACTCCACCTGCCGGCCGTTCCCCAGCTCGGCGTAGGCTTTCTTCATCTCCGGCATCCCCTTGATACACCAACTGCACCAGGTTCCCCAAAAGTCGAGGACAATGTATCTGCCCTCCTTATTGAACAGCGACGAGAGGGTGAAATCCTTTCCGTCCAACCCCGGCAAGGTGAAGTCCGGCGCCACCCCGCCTCCGGCCATCGCCGTGCGGGCCTCTTCGGCGGCAAAAACCTTGGCGATCTCTTCGTTTTGCAGGTCGAGCCACGCTTTGAAGGGGCCGTTTTTCACCGAATCGTCGAGCCCGCGATACAAGCTGTCGACCAGATACGGATCGCCGATGGTCGTCAGGTAATAAGCCGAAAGCTGGGCCGACGGATTCTCTGCGATATAGTCGGTCTTGAGACTGGAAATGGAATCGGCCAAAACCTGCATCTGCATCTGCAACGAGTCGGCCACTCCGCTCCCCGGCTGCACGAACGAAGCGGTCATGCCGAGCATCCCGAGCTGCATTTCGAGCGGTTCGATCACCTTCTGCCGTTCGAGCCACTCCTCCTGCACCGGCGATCCGGTCAGGGTATAGTCGATGGTCTGATGTTCCGGTTCGTATTTCCCTTCGACGCGCATGTCGTTCTCGCCGGGCAGCAGAAAGAGTTGAATGGTCTGCCTCGGCCCGTCGCCGCGATAGCCGCGCGGGGCGAGAATCATGCGATAGAGCTGCTCGTCATCCGGCGTCGTCACACGGAATTCGACGCTCTTCCCGTCGTCGCTTTTCTGCCCGCCGATCATCCGCTGCACCATCGGCTGCCGGTCGCGAATCGTCGCCGGGGTCATATAGGCGCAGATCAGGCTGTCTTCCTGCAATCCTTCGATGCGAACGGTGAGGCGTTCCTTTTCGTTATTACGGCATCCAAAGGTCAGCAGAAGGAGGCCGAGAAGCAAAAATCTATTTTTCATTATCACTGGTTTTCAAATGGATACAAAAGAACTCCGAGGCATCGCCGGAGAGAGGGGAAGTTAGAAGCGCAAACCGAGATTCACCGAGAGCACGCTGCTCTTGGCATGATCTTTCTTGTTTTCGCTGACCCGGATGGTGGAAATATCATACCGCACTCCGAGATCGAACCACCGGCGGAACTGGTAGTTGATCCCTACCGGAATCGTCAGGTCGAAGCTTTTGCAATCGTCCATCAGGCTCCGGGTATGGGTCGTCGTTTCGGTCACATTGCCATTCACGTCATGCGAGTTGCTGTTCCATTTCTGCTGGGCCTTGACGAGCCAGTTGAAAGCCACTCCGGCCTCAAGATTGAGCCCGCCGATGAGGTAAACTTTGGCCATCACCGGAATCTTCACATAGTTGTAGGAGTAGATATCCTGCTGGTCGTTATCGACTTTGCTTCCTTGCAGCGAATACAAGGCTTCGGCCTGCAATCCGATGAGGTCGTTGATCTTATAGCCGGCCATAAGTCCGAAGCTCCCCCGAATCCGGGCTTTGGAATAAGTGGTTTTGGTCATCGAACTGACGTTCATCCCGACACGGGGGCCCCAATAAAAATCCTGTGCCGAAGCACTATGGTTCAACCCGAGGCCAAAGATCGCCATGAAAAGGATTTGCACGAATCGTTTTTTGGTCTGCATCGCTTTCAAAATCTATATGTGTGGTTTGAGTGAATCGGTCGGTTCGCCGGGCTGTCGTCCTCGTGTCGGAGGAGCGGAGGCGAAGCCAACCGTTTTAACTGCCAAAGATAAGCATTTATTTTTCAGTTGCTTCGGAATGGGGATTTTTTCAGGCTTTGGCGGTTTGTGTTTCTGTCTTGGCTTCGTGGGATTTCAACCGGCGGTACCCCGCCCCGGGCTTCCGCAACCACGCCTCGGGCGTACCGGGTGGCGTCGGCGACGAGGGTTCGGTCTGGTCTGCGTCGGTGCCCAACGGTAGCACGTACGCCTGGCGTTTGTTGTTCCATGCGACGAACATGAGTCCTTCGAATGCGAGCTATCGCGGCTACGGTTTTCTGTTGCGTTGCCTCTCGGAATAAACGGGGGACGAACAGCGTCTTTTACTGGCCGTGTCTACCCCAGATGGAGACCGAGACTACCAATTGTTTGGGGTAGAGACACTTAGGGCAGATGGACCATTGGAGCAGAAAAAAGCCGGTTCGAGTGCCGAGCGGCACCGCCCCGGGCTTCCGCGACGCGGGCAATCTTGCTCAATGGGGTGATCTAATGCACGTCGGAAACAACGGATTCAGTTGGAGCTCCGCAATCAGCGGCTTCGACGGCATGTATTTGGGTTTCGACTCGGCAGTCATCTACCCCAGCAGTGCATCATCCCGGGCTGGCGGTCTTCAGTTGCGTTGCCTCTCGGAATAAACGCGCCCAAAGGGCGTTTTGCTGGCTGTGTCTACCCCAATCACTGAGCTGGCTCTACTCTATTTTAAGTTGAATCCTGCGGTTCGCAGAACCGCCCGGGCCGGAGCCACCCCAGGCGTAGGCCTGCAACGTCGCAGAACTCGTTTCCGCCCACGCTGGCTCCGACCCGCTCCACTTAAGCTACCCTATTGGGGACGAACTACCTATTCGTTTTTGACAAAGTGGGCCGGACGCCCGGGAGGAACGGCAACTCTCGACGCGCAAGCGGCGTGTTGCGGGCCGCCCGTGGGCAGGCGGCCGGCCCGCGCGACCCTAAAGGGTCGCAAGAACATAGCCTCACTGCCTAAATTTCTCGGATGACAAGACTGGTGACCTTATTGGGTTGCAGGAGCAACATCTCATTTACCGCCCAAGGCTGTCGGGTTCGTCCTCGGCGCACCTCTCCCGCGCCACTAATGCGTCGCTCTCGCCGAGGACGGCGATTCCCTTCGGAATCGCGCTATTCGCTCTCAGTCTTAGCTGTTCGCCGCCAGCGGTGAATGCAACGAGCCCCGACGAGTTGCAGTCCGCCGCGTGGAGTGGCGGCGAACTGCGCGACCCTTTGGGTCGCAGGAACAGTGCCTCGTTCACCGCCCAGTCTATCAGTTTCGGCCTGTCGCCCATCCCCCCGAAGCCGCTACGCGGCTGGGGCGACAAGGCCGGCGACCCTAAAGGGTCGCAAGAGCACTGCCCAAGTCCCCGCCACCTGCCTCGCCAAAATTCTCGCCCCATTCTCGGCCCAGCACGGCGGGAAAACCGGTTACGGTTTTCCCGCCCGAAGAACGAGCACGCCCCAGTTCTCCGCCCCGTGTCCGCCTCACTGCGGCTCCGCTTTCGCTCCGCCGCATTCCCGTCGCCCGCCGCAATTCTTGCCGAATTGGCTCACCGCCAATCGGCAGAATATGCCCTCTTAAGCAGGCGGGCGACGGATTTTTCGTGGGTGGGTCGAGTTTTTCGCGCGCCTGCGCGATTCATCTATATTCGGCTACCGCCGAAATAGTTGAATCGCTCTTAAGGTGGGGCGCGCGGTTTGGTTTGAGGATACTGTTCTCTTTGCGAACAAAGAGAACCAGAAAAACTTTAAAGCGCATCCCTGCGGGATGCTTTGGCCGGGTCTAACCGCATAATCTCAAACACACATTCCTACCCCAAACAATACGCGTCAGATTCAAATCTTAACCCGACCGCATCACAACAAGAGCATCCCCCTAAGTACACAAAAAGTAGCAGGGTTTCTTGCCTGAGACAAGAAACCCTGCTACTTCACTAACTCGCTGTGTGCTTCCGAACAACTCCCAAATGCCATACCGGCATTCAAAAAAGATTCGAATCACACAACCGTCTAAGCATTGTTACCAATGACTTAGCACGTCATACGATTACGCCTACTTCGCCGCCCCTACTTCCGCAGCAGCAGCTTCGGTCGCCTCCGCAGCCGCGTCGTAGTGCATCGCCGCATAACGCTTGTAGCTGTTATACCGCCACTTAGCATTCTCTTCCGAAGCCGCAAAAAGTTCCTGTGCTTCCTGCGGGAAAGCTTTCAAGAGCGAAGTGTAACGCACCTCCTGATGGATAAATTCCTGGAACTTAGACCAATCCGGTTCTTTGGAATCGAGGGTGAACGGATTTTTCCCTTCCTGTTCCAACAGCGGATTGAAACGCCACAGGTGCCAGTAACCGCATTCCACCGCACGTTTCTCGGTCAGCTGCGAAACGCCCATCCCGTTCTTGTTCCCGTGGTTGATACACGGCGCATAGGCGATAATCAGCGACGGCCCCGGGAATGCTTCCGCCTCCTTGAGCGCCTGGAAATACTGGCTGTGATTAGCCCCCATAGCGACCTGAGCCACATAAACATAGCCGTAGGTCATCACCATCGCGCCCAAGTCCTTTTTGCGAATCCGTTTACCGGACGACGCGAACTTGGCCACCGCCCCGACCGGCGTAGCTTTGGATGACTGGCCCCCCGTATTGGAGTAAACCTCGGTATCGATCACCAGCACGTTCACATCCTCGCCCGAAGCCAGCACGTGATCCAACCCGCCGTATCCGATATCGTAAGCCCAACCGTCGCCGCCGAAGATCCACTGCGATTTCTTGATCAGGTACTGCTTCAGTTCCTTGATCTGTCGGCAGTAGTCGCACCCGCAAGCCTCAACGAGCGGCAGGAGTTTGTTGGTCGCTTCCACGGAAGCCGCCGAACTGTCCTTGCCGTCAATCCAAGCCTGCATAGCCGCCTTGAGTTCTGCCGAGCAATCCGCGCAGTTGGCAATCGCGTCGGTCATAATCTGTTTCAGCCGGTCGCGCATCTTTTCGACGCCGATGTGCATCCCGAGACCGAATTCGGCGTTGTCTTCGAAGAGCGAGTTGGCCCAAGCCGGCCCGTGTCCCGAAACCTGATCCGGGCAGTACGGCGTCGAAGGCGCGGAACCGCCGTAAATCGACGAACAACCCGTCGCATTGGCCACCATCATCCGCTCGCCGAAGAGCTGGGTGATCGATTTGATATACGGCGTCTCGCCACACCCGGCGCAAGCCCCCGAGAATTCGAAGAGCGGCTGGGTGAATTGCAGGTTTTTCACATTCTGGGTCTTGTCCACCGCCGTAGACTTGTAGCCCACCTTGCCGTGCAAGTACTCCCAGCGCGGTTCTTCCGCCGGCAGCAGCGTTTCCATCGGCTCCATCACCAGCGCCTTGCCTTTCGGTGCCGGACATACGTTGGCACAGTTGCCGCAACCGGTACAGTCGAGCGGCGAAACCTGAATCTTGAATTTGTACTCTTTGAGTGCCCCGTTCCCCTGGATGAACGGCGTCCCTTCCGGCGCAGCCGCCGCCTCGGCTTCCGTCAACAGGAACGGCCGAATGGCTGCGTGAGGACAAACATAGGCACACTGGTTACACTGGATACAGTTTTCGGGTTTCCAAGCCGGAATAGCAGCTGCAATCCCCCGCTTTTCATATGCCGCCGTACCTGCTTCCCAAGTCCCGTCTTCCCGTCCGGTGAATGCCGATACCCGCAGATCGTCCCCCGCCAAAGCGTTGATCGGGTCAACAATTTTTGAGATAAATTCCGGACGCGACGGGTCGGCAGCTTTCGCCGTAACGGTAATCGACGCCCACTCTGCCGGCACTTCGACCTTCACCACATTCTTCCCCCCCGCATCGACCGCAGCATAGTTCTTGTTCACCACATCCTCGCCCTTCTTCCCATACGATTTGTAGATGGCTTTCTTCATCTCTTCCACTGCCTGGTCGTACGGAATCACCTCCGAAACCTTGAAGAAAGCGGACTGCATGATCGTATTGGTACGCGACCCCAGCCCCAGTTCCGACGCGATCTTCGTAGCGTTGATGATATAGAAGTTGATATGATGTTCCGCCAAATAGCGTTTCATATCGTCCGGCAGGTGTTTCTTGGTGGTCTCTTCATCCCACACGGCATTCAGCAGGAACGTCCCCCCGTCTTTCAAACCCTTGAGCAGGTCATACTTGCCCAGGTACGACGGCACGTGGCAGGCCACGAAGTTCGGCGTGGTCACCAAATAAGTGGAACGGATCGGCCGATCACCGAAGCGCAAGTGCGAAGAGGTATACCCGCCCGACTTCTTCGAGTCGTACGAGAAGTATGCCTGACAGTATTTATCCGTCGCCCCGCCGATGATCTTGATGGAGTTCTTGTTCGCCCCCACCGTCCCGTCGGAACCCAGCCCGATGAACCGGGCTTCATAGGTAGAAGCATCCCCTGCCGCCACTTCCGCACCCACCGGCAGCGATTTGAAGGTCACGTCGTCCACGATCCCGACCGTAAACTGGTTCTTGGGTTCGTTCTGGGCCAGATTTTCGTACACGGCGATCATCTGGGCCGGCGTGGTGTCTTTCGACGACAGCCCGTACCGACCACCGATAATCAGCGGTTTCCGATCGGCCGGTATATCCTTGCGGTTGGCGAACACTTCGACCACGTCCAGATACAACGGATCGCCGTTGGCCCCCGGCTCTTTGGTACGATCCAGCACGCAGATACGTTTCACGGAATCCGGCAACGCCTGCAAGAAGTATTTCACGCTGAACGGCCGATACAAGTGCACCGACACCAAACCCACCTTCTCTCCCTTCGCACGCAACATGTCGATCACCTCCTTAATGGTCTCCGTCACACTGCCCATAGCAATCACCACATGGGTCGCCTCCGGATCGCCGTAGTAGTCGAACGGATGATATTCCCGCCCGGTAATCTGGCTGATCTTCGCCATATAATCCGCCACCATATCCGGCACGGCGTCGTAGAATTTATTCGCCGCCTCTCTACTCTGGAAGTAGATGTCCGGATTCTGTGCCGTCCCGCGGGTCACCGGATGTTCCGGATTCAAAGCCCGTTCGCGGAAGGCCTTCAAAGCGTCCATATCGATCAGCGATTTCAGCGCTTCGGTATCGAACTCTTCGATCTTCTGAATTTCGTGCGAAGTCCGGAAGCCGTCGAAGAAGTTGATGAACGGCACCCGCCCCTTGATTGCGGTCAAATGCGACACCGCCGAGAGATCCATCACCTCCTGCACCGATCCACTGGCGAGCATGGCAAACCCGGTCTGCCGTGCGCTCATCACGTCGGCATGGTCGCCGAAGATCGACAAGGCCTGTGCGGCCAATGCCCGGGCCGAGACATGGAACACCGCCGGCAGCAGTTCCCCGGCGATCTTGTACATGTTCGGGATCATCAGCAACAACCCCTGCGATGCGGTATAGGTGGTGGTCAACGCCCCCGCCTGCAACGAGCCGTGCACAGCCCCTGCCGCACCCGCTTCGGACTGCATCTCCTGCACACGGACGGTTTCGCCGAAAATGTTTTTCTTCCCTGCGGCCGCCCATTCGTCCACATACTCCGCCATGGTCGAACTTGGCGTGATCGGATAGATCGCCGCCACTTCGCTGAACATGTAAGCGATGTGCGCAGCGGCATAGTTCCCGTCACAGGTAATGAATTTCTTCTGATTTGCCATTGCTATCGAAATTGTTGAAATAATTTACTTACGGTAAGCCAACTCCTGACGCGCCTGCGAGAGCGTCTCTCCCGCGACGAAACGCGCGCCCGATTGGACAAAGTTACACAAAATTTCGGCTCGGCGGGTCGCTAAGCCGATAAAATCCGGTTGAGCCGTTCGACCAGCGCCTCGGCATCGGCCACGGTGACGATTTCGCCCCCCTCGGCGACGGAGATCTTCCCGCGTTCTTCGGAAACCACCACCACGACGGCGTCGCTGTGTTCGGTCAGCCCGATGGCGGCGCGATGCCGCATCCCGTAGTGCTGCGGAATATGCGGGTTGTCGGACGAGGGCAGAATGCACCGGGCGGCATGAATCCTTCCCTGTCGGATAATCACGGCGCCGTCGTGCAACGGGCTGTTCTTGAAGAAGATGCTCTCGATCAGCCGCACGTCGATCCGGGCATCGATCGTGTCTCCGGTCGCGGCATAAGCTCCCAGATCGCCCTGCCGCTCGATACAGATCAAGGCGCCGGTATAGGTCGCGGCCATATTCCGACAGGCTTTGGCGACCTCTTCGGTCCACTGGAGGTCGCTCCGGACGCCGGCCGACCGGAAGATGCGCCGCACGAAGCGGTTCTTGGCTTTGGCATAGCGGCTCCCGAGCAGCAGGAGGTATCGCCGGATCTCTTGTTGAAAGACGATGATCAAGGCGAGTACGCCGACGCCGATCACTTGCCCCATAATGGAGCTGAGGAGGGTCATGTTCAAGGCTTTGACGACGACCCAAAGGAGGTAAACGATGAAGATTCCGGCAAAGATGGTCATCACGGAGGTACCGCGGATCATGCGGTAGACTTGATAGAAAAGCACGGCGACGACCAGCACGTCGATGATGTCGAGGACGGTGATACTGATAAAATCCATAGGTTTTCTCCTCCCGGGGTGAATCGGCGGAATTGTGTCGGTAAAGATACGATTTTTCCGTTTCCGGCGGTTCGGAGCGCGGTCTCGAAGGAGTTGCCGGCGGTTTTCGGTGGAGTCTTTTTTAGGGAGAGAAGCGCCCCGGGCTTCTGCGGCAGCGGAGAGGGGGCGCTGTGGAACATCGGCAGCAACGGTTATATGTGGCAGTCAGCTGTCAGGGCGTTCAACGGCACGAATCTGGGTTTCAGCCCTTCCTGGCTGTTCTCCAACGGATCAGATTATCGCGCCTACGGTTTTCAGTTGCGGTGCCTCTCGGAATAAACGGGGGTAGAGGCGGCCAGTAAACACCCTGTGGGTGCGTCCCGGGCTACCGCCATTCGCACTCGGGAATGCTGGGGGGCTTGGGTTATCACGGCTTCAACTGGTCTTCGACAACATACAACGACAATGGAATGTATCTGGATTTCAATACAGAGAACCTCTATTCCAGCGGTGCGAATCGTCGTGCCTACGGTCTTCAGTTACGTTGCCTCTCGGAATAAACGGGGGACGAGAGGCACGCGAATACTGGCCGCCTCGGCCTAAATGACCGGCTGCCTCTACCCCAAGTAACCGACAATCTCTGCCCTACTTTTCTAATTGGACTTTGGCGGTCGGACGCCCGGGAGGTACGGCAACTATCGACGCGCGAGCGGCGTGTTGCGGGCCGCCCGTGGGCAGGCGCCCGGCCCGCGCGACTCTACGAGTCGCAAAAGCATAATCTATTCGTCCTTGGCGCGCTATTTCGTTCTTAGCCTAAGTTCGCCGCCAGCGGGGGCGCAACGAGCTCCGTCGAGTTGCAGTCCGCCGCGTGGGGTGGCGGCGAACTGCGCGACTCTGCGAGTCGCAGAAGCTCGGCCAACAGTTCAGCCCAATCCACCGCCCGAAGAACAAGCACAGCCCAAAGCGTACCCCAATTCTCCGCCCCGTGTCAGCCTCACTGCGGCTCCGCTGTCGCTCCGCCACGCTTGCCGTCGCCCGCGGCAATTCTTGCCGGATTGGCTCACCGCCAACCGGCAGAATATGCCCTCTTAAGCGGGCGGGCGACGGATTTTACGCGAGAGGGTCGAGTTTTTTCGCGCGCCTGCGCGATTCAACTATTTCGGCTCACCACCGAAATAGCTGAATCGCTTCTTTATGCGGGGCGCGCGGCTTTGGCTACAGGAGGGTACTGCGCTCGGGCCGCGCGGGCCCCACGTCCCGTGGACGGGAAATGCTGGCGCATTTCAACTGGCAGCCTCTACCCCCGTTCTTTGTCCGCGCGCTGGCGGAAATCTTATTCAAACGCAAATCATGCGTTTGAATGATTTCCTACTTCAGCGATCGCGCGCGGCTTTGGCTACGGAGGGTACTGCGCTCAGGCCGCGCAGGCCCCACGTCCCGTGGACGGGAAATGCTTACGCATTTCAACTACCAGCCTCAGCCCAAATCTCAAGACCCCTCTACCCCAACTACAAAAACTCCTCTCCCAAAACTTCAACACGAAGTTTCGGGAGAGGAGCCTAATTTCAAAAACACGTACTACAAAATACTGAATGCCACGGTCAAACCCGCCATCACAATCGCCACCATACTCATCAGCTTGATCAGAATATTCAGCGACGGCCCGGAAGTATCCTTAAACGGATCCCCCACCGTATCGCCCACCACCGTAGCCTTATGAGCATCCGAACCCTTACCGCCGAGATTCCCCTCTTCGATATACTTTTTGGCATTGTCCCACGCACCGCCCGAGTTGGCCATAAAGATCGCCAGCACGAACCCCGCACCCAATCCGCCGACCAACAGCCCCAACACCCCCGCCACACCGAACACGATCCCCGTCACGATCGGAGCCACGATAGCCAGAATCGACGGCAACAGCATCTCCCGCTGCGCCCCTTTGGTCGAAATCGCCACACAGCGTGCATAGTCCGGCGTCGCCTCGCCCGTCAGAATCCCTTTGATTTCGCGGAACTGCCGGCGAACCTCCTCAACCATACTCTGCGCCGCCCGCCCCACGGCGTTCATCGTCAACCCACAGAAGACGAAAGCCATCATCGAACCGATAAAGACCCCGATCAAGACCTTCGGATTCATCAGATTCACCTGATAGTACTCCATAAAGTCAGGCAACGTAGCCGCCTCGACCGGCACCGCATTCCCCAACACCTCGATAGTCTTGACCCCGATATGCTGCAACCCCATCTTGATTTCCTCCAGATACGAAGCCATCAGGGCCAGTGCCGTCAGCGCCGCCGAACCGATCGCAAAGCCCTTGCCCGTTGCCGCCGTAGTGTTCCCCAGCGCATCCAAGGCATCCGTCCGTTTCCGTACCTCCGCTCCGAGGCCGCTCATCTCGGCATTCCCGCCGGCATTGTCCGCAATCGGCCCGTAAGCATCCGTCGCCAGCGTGATCCCCAGCGTCGAAAGCATCCCGACCGCCGCAATCCCGATCCCATACAGCCCCAGAGCCAGATTCTGAGCCGTCAGCATATTCGCCACGTCGAACCGAATGGCGCACAGGAAAGCCAGCACGATCGCCACGCAAATCGTAATCACCGGAATCGCCGTCGAAAGCATCCCCAGACCGATCCCCGAGATAATCACCGTCGCCGGCCCCGTTTTCGAACTTTCGGCCACTTTCCGGGTCGGTTTATACGACTGCGAAGTGTAGTACTCCGTCGATTGCCCGATAATGATCCCGGCCACAAGCCCCGCAATCACCGAGAACGAAATCCCGAGCCAGTTTTCCAGCCCCAGCAGATAGAGAATCACGAACGTAGCCACGGCAATCAGCAGCGAACTGGTGTTCACCCCCAAGCCCAAAGCCTTGAGCAAATTTTTCATCGAAGCCCCCTCTTTCGTCCGCACGAGGTAGATCCCGATAATTGACAACAGAATCCCGACAGCGGCAATCAGCATCGGCGCCAGCACGGCCCGCAGCTGCATCTCCGGCGCCAGCGCGAAAGCCGAAGCCCCCAACGCCGCCGTTGCCAGTATCGAGCCGCAGTAGCTTTCATAGAGGTCTGCCCCCATGCCCGCCACGTCGCCGACATTGTCCCCCACATTGTCGGCAATCGTAGCCGGATTCCGCGGGTCGTCTTCCGGAATCCCTGCTTCGACTTTGCCCACAAGGTCGGCACCCACATCCGCAGCCTTGGTATAGATCCCGCCCCCCACACGCGCAAACAAGGCCTGAGTCGATGCCCCCATCCCGAAGGTCAGCATCGTGGTGGTAATAATCACGAGTTTCTGGGTGGTGGTGATGTCATTGTAGAACCACTCCAGCACCAGGTACCAGGCGGAGATATCCAGCAGCCCGAGGCCCACCACGACAAGTCCCATTACCGCGCCGGAGCGAAAAGCGACTTTCAGCCCGCGGTTCAGCGACTCGGAAGCGGCCTGCGCTGTCCGGGCCGAAGCATACGTAGCGGTCTTCATCCCGATATACCCGGCCAACCCAGAAAAGAAGCCGCCGGTCAGAAACGCAAACGGCACCCACGGGTTCTGCACGCCAAAGCCATAGGCGAGCACGGCAAAAAAAGCGCACAGTACAAGAAAAACGATGCCGACGATCTTGTACTGCTGTTTCAAATAGGCCATGGCACCTTTCCGCACATGGGCGGCAATGGTCTGCATGGTCTCGCTCCCCTCGCTCTGCCGTTTCATGTGCACGAAAAAGTAGCGGGCGAACCCGAGCGCAATCAGCGCCGCTGCCGGTACGAGCCAGAAAATCTGAGGTATGTCTGTATTCATAAGCGGTTGTTTTTGAATGAGCTCTGTTTGGTGTCTGAAAGATAGACATTTTTTTCTTTCGCCCGCCTCCTGCTCTCGACTTTTCCTCCTATTTTTGCTCTCTATCAAAAATCAATCGGTTATTCTGCATCTCGTTCATTGGGTTGGAGGGTACTGTTCTTTTTGGCTTCGCCTTCCTCCTCGCCGCTCGGCAATTCGCAAACTACGTTTGCATTGCCCCCGCTGGCAGCGTCGGTTGTGAACAAAAAGAACCCAAAAAAACTTCAGAGCGCATCCCTACGGGATGCTCTGGCCGGGTCTGCCCGATTGGTTGGGCTGGATTTTCCGGCGGGCGCGCTAATAATGGGCGAGAACCCCACGCGCGCCGCGCCGGAAAACCACAGCCCAACGAAACAAGGCGGAGAGAACCCGTGGTCGGCCCACCGGGACGACCTCTGCAAAAGTTCTTTGGGTACCTTTCTTTCAAGAAAGGTACGGTTCCGGCCGGCACAAAGAACAGCGTGCGAGAAATTGATCGTTTTTAATACTGAACGATATGGAGAAGTTGAAAAACGAAGAATTGGGTCGTCCCGCCCCCTCGGACTTCGCCCGGCAACCCAAGATGCCCGTCGTCGTCGTCCTCGACAACGTGCGGAGCGCCGCCAACGTAGGCGCCTTTTTCCGGACAGGCGACGCCTTCGGCGTCGAGCGGATCGTACTGTGCGGCATCACCGCCCAGCCCCCCTCCCGCGAGATTCACAAAAGCGCCCTGGGAGCCGAGCTGACCGTCGCCTGGGAATACGCCGCGAACAGCACCGACGCCGTGGAACAGCTGCGCGCCGCAGGATACACCCTGCTGGCCGTGGAACAAGTGCGCGGAGCGACCCTACTGTCGAACTGGAACCCCGCAGAGCAGCCCGGAGAGGAGCGTTTCGCCATCGTCTTCGGCAACGAAGTGGAAGGCGTCGGACAGGAAGTGGTCGATCTGTGCGACGGAGCGTTGGAAATTCCGCAGGTCGGCACCAAACACTCGCTGAACGTGGCCGTGAGCGGCGGCATCGTGCTGTGGGAATTCTTCCGACGGTTCGGACGCCGCTGAAACAGCGACATTTTTTCGACCGCATTTAGCCGCAAAACCCTACTTTTGTAAAGCCGTTGAGAAATCGCCTCGGCCCTCGCCTCCTCACTATGGACTACACCCTCTCCCACCTCGTCCGCCTCACCCGCGACCACCGGTCGGACAGCACGCTGCACGGCCCGGATCGCCGTTTCACCCACATCGTCACCGACAGCCGGAACAGCATCGCCCAACCCGACACCGCCCTGTTCGTCGCCCTCGTCGGGCCCAATCACGACGGACACCGCTATATTCCGGAGCTCTACCGGCGCGGCGTGCGCTCCTTCGTGGTCGAACAGATGCCCGACACGCCGCTCCCCGACGCCTCGTTCGTAGAGGTCGCCGATCCGCTGGCCGCTCTGCAATTGCTGGCCGCCGACCACCGGAGCCGATACCGGGGCACCGTCGTCGCCATCACCGGCAGCAACGGCAAAACCGTCGTCAAAGAGTGGATCGCCCAGCTGTGGCCCGAGGCAGCCGGCCGGCTGCTGCGGAGCCCGCGAAGCTACAACTCGCAGTTAGGGGTCGCCTTGTCGCTGCTGATGATCGAAGGGGACGAAGAGTGGGTGGTGATCGAAGCCGGCATCTCCCGTCCCGGCGAGATGGAGCGATTGGAGGCGATGATCCGGCCCCAGATCGGCCTGCTGACCAACATCGGCGAGGCGCACGGCGAAAATTTCGCCTCCGAACAGCAGAAATTGGACGAAAAACTCCGGCTCTTTACCCACGCCGAGACGATTATCTATCCGGCGGACGGCTCGATCGTCCCGGAAACCGTCCGCCGGAGCTGCAACGGAGCGGGCCGGAGAGTGTACGATAACGAATCCGGCCTGAAAGCGATCCGGAACTCCGACGATTTTCCGTTCCACGACGCCGCGTCGCTCCAGAACGCGGCGTTGGTCGACACGCTCTATCGCGTAATGGAACGGACACACAAGCCTTTCAGCGAATTGCAGCCCGTCGCCATGCGGCTGGAGTTGCGGGAGGGAATCTTGGGCAGTTGGGTGATAAACGACAGCTACAACAGCGACCTGACCTCGCTGGGCATCGCCCTCGACTACCTCGACCAGACGGCAGGCGAGCGACCGAAAGCGCTGATCCTCTCCGACATCCGACAGGCCGGCAGACCACCGGAAGCGCTCTATGACGAGGTCGCCCGCCGCGTGCGCGAACATCGGATCGACGACTTCGTGGGGATAGGGCCCGAACTCGTCGCTGCGGCCGACCGGTTCATCCCGGCGGCCGGACTCGGGCCCGAACAGGCGCGTTTTTACGCCACGACGGACGATTTTCTGCGCCACACCGACAAAGAGCGTTTCGCCGGAAACGCCATTTTAGTCAAGGGAGGCCGAGCATTCGGTTTCGAGCGCATCTCGCGACTGCTGGAAAAGCGCACGCACACGACTACTTTAGAGGTCAATCTCAACGCCTTATCGGCCAACCTGGCCCACTTCCGCGCCATGCTCCGGCCCGGGACGCGGGTAATGGCGATGGTCAAGGCCTACTCTTACGGAACAGGGTCGGCCGAGATCGCCGCGATGTTGCGGCACGAGGGGGTGGATTATCTGGCGGTCGCCTTTGCGGACGAGGGCATCGCCCTGCGCGAGGCGGGAATCCACCTGCCGATCGTGGTGCTCAACTCCGACCCGGGGAGCTTCGCCGTGATGGCCGACTACGGTCTCGAACCGGAAATCTACTCGTTCGCCTCGCTGAAAAGCTATGCCGACGAGGTGCGCAGCCGGGGGATGGCCGCGGCGCCGATCCACCTGAAGATGGACACCGGAATGCACCGGTTGGGATTCGTTCCGGAGGAGATCGCCGAGTTGTGCGCCGTGCTGCGGCAGGAAACAGGCGTGCGCGTGCGTTCGATTTTTTCGCACCTGGCCGCCTCGGAAGACCCGGCGGAGGACGATTTCACCCGTCGGCAAATCGGCCTTTTCACGGAGATGAGCGAGGCGATTATCGAATCGCTGGGCGACCGTTCGATTCTGCGCCACATCTGCAACAGCGCGGGAATCGCCCGCTTTCCGGAGGCCCATTTCGACATGGTGCGGCTCGGCGTGGGGCTCTACGGCATCGACGACCCGGCGTTGCAGGTGGCGGCGACGCTCAAGACCCAAATCGTGCAAATCAAAGAGCTCGACGCGGGCGAAACAGTGGGCTACAACCGGCGCGGGGTGGTGACAGCCCGGATGCGTACGGCGACGATTCCGATCGGTTATGCCGACGGCATGGACAGGCGGCTGGGGCGGGGAGCGGGTTCGGTTTCGATTCGCGGGGTGCTGTGTCCGACGGTGGGAAATATCTGTATGGACACCTGTATGGTCGACGTTTCGGGGGTGCCGGAGGCGCGGGTGGGCGACGAGGTGGTTATTTTCGGTGACCGGCCGACGATTCGCGAGGTGGCGCAGGTGCTCGGAACGATCTCGTATGAGGTGCTCACGTCGATATCGGCACGCATCAAGCGGATTTACGTGCGCGAGTAATCGCTTTCTGCGGGTGCCCGGGCTACCGCCATCGGGAAACGGGCGCGCTACGGCTTGTCGGCAATGGCGGGTACAGCTGGGGTCACGGTCAACGGGACTAATGGGGTGTTCTTGTTTTTTTGCACACAGTATCTCTATCCGAGCACTTCGGACAACCGCGCTTTCGGTTTTCAGCTGCGTTGCCTCTCGGAATAAACGCGCCCACAAGGCGTTCTACTGGCAGCCTCTGCCCCAAGCAACTGGCTGGGTCTACCCTAAATAAATACAAGGCCGCCTCTACCCTAAACACACCCTTTCTTTGGTCTGACTTTACGCGGGACGCCACCACGCCGTTGAATGGGACCTTCCCGTACTACTCGGATGGGGTCGTCGGAGAGTCTTATGGCTCAGGCCATTACAAGGCTACTAACGGTCGTCTCTACAAGGTAAGCACCTCTGGCGCGGGAACCCCGCTCGCCTGGTACCCCGCCCCGGGCTTCCGCGACGCAGGCAATAACGGGCGATTGGGCGCTCTGACGAACGTCGGCAACTACGGGTTCAGCTATTCGTCGTCGGTGAGCGGCAGCACTGGGGTGTACTTGGATTTCTACGTGGCGCACCTCAATCCCAGCTACGCGAACAGCCGCGCCTTCGGTCTTCAGTTGCGTTGCCTCTCGGAATAAACGGGCCGGAGAGCTTTCGCCGGAACCGATTAGGGGCTTAAAACCCAAACTTCTACCGACTTTTTCCATTCGGATTTTACGGATCATGCGGCACCGCCCCGGGCTACCGCGTCAGTGCTTCGGGCGGGCCGGGTGGCGTCGGCCACAGCGGGTTCAGCTATTCGTCGTCGGTCAGCGGCAGCAATGGGGTGTACTTGAGTTTCTACACGCAGCACCTCAATCCCAGCCACGCGGACAACCACGCCTACGCTCTTCAGTTGCGGTGCCTCTCGGAATAAACGGGGCAGATCGGCACGCGAATACTAGCTGGAACTACCACAAGCAATCAGCGACCATTGCGTTTACTGCGGTTCGCAGAGCCGCGCGGGCCGGACGTCTCCCCCTCGGGAGGGACACACAGCGTCTTTTACTGGCCGCCTCTACCTCATGAAAGTACCTCCCGGGCGTCCGACCCGCACTATTTTACCCGCTACAAGTTCCGCCTATTCATCCTTGGCGCGCCTTGTGGATGCAGTTCGCCGCCAGCGGTGAATGCAACGAGCCCCGTCGAGTTGCAGTCCGCCGCTTGGGGTGGCGGCGAACTGCGCGACCCTAAAGGGTCGCAGAAGCTCGGCCCAAAGCACTGCCAAGAGCATAGCCCAACCCACAGCCCAAAGCACTGCCTCATACTCAGCCCAGCGCGGCGGGAAAACCGGATACGGTTTTCCCGCCCGAAGAACGAGCACAGCCCAAAGCACAGCCCAATTCTCGGCCCCGTGTCCGCCTCACTGCGGCTCCGCTGTCGCTCCGCCGCGTTTTCGCGCGCCTGGGGAAATCCAGTCAAAACGCACAAGCGAGTTTTGATGATTTCCCTTTTAAGGCGTGGCGCGCGTTTGTCCTACAGGAGGGGACTGCCCTTACGCCGGGCGGGCGGTGCCTCCCGGCACTCGGAATGGGCAGCCTCGGCCCAATTCCGCGTCTCATTCTTTGTCCGCGCGCCTTGCGCGATTCATCTATATTCGGCTCGCGCCGAAATCGCTGAATCGCTCCTTTAGGCGGGGCGCGCGGTCTAAGCACGGCCCCGGCTGGAACTGTTCTCGTTGGCTTCGCCTTCCTCCTCGCCGCTCGGCAATTTGCAAACTGCGTTTGCATTGCACTCGCTGGCAGCGTCGGTTGTGAACAAAAGGAACCGAAAAAACTTTAGAGCGGATCCCTACGGGATGCTCTGGCCGGGTCTACCCGCATGTGCAAAACCGCGACAGCCTCGGCCCAAATCAGTCGCTACAACAACAGTCACAACGGAGATTATCCCCAAAAGCGCTTCCCCCGCCGACACAAAAAGTGTAACTTTGTCCACCAAGCCCCCCTGAAACGATGTTTTTAGAACGAATCTCCATCCTGAATTTCAAGAATATCGAGGAAGCCGAACTGGAATTCTCGGCCAATGTGAACTGTCTGGTCGGCGACAACGGCGCAGGAAAAACCAACCTGATCGACGCCGTCTACTACCTCTCGATCAGCAAAAGTTCGGTGGGGCTGACCGACGGACAATCTGTGCGGCACGGTTCGGACTATTTTATGCTCGACGGCCGCTATTCACTCAGTGAAGGAGAGCGGCGGGAGGCGATCGTATGCAGTTTCAAACGCGGCGGAGGAAAAGTCATCAAACGGAACGGCAAAGAATACGACCGGATGTCGGAACACATCGGCCTGCTGCCGCTCGTGATGGTTTCGCCCGCCGACACCGCCCTGATCCACGAGTCGGGCGACGAACGGAGACGGTTCCTCAACTCGTTTCTCTCCCAGACCGACCGCGAATACCTCACGGCGATCGTCCGTTACAACCACCTGTTGCAGGAGCGCAACCGGCTGTTGAAAACAGGCATGGGGTCGGCTTCCGACGAGATTCTGGAGGTGCTGGACATGCAGCTGGTCGAGACCGGAACGGCGGTGCACGAGAAACGGGCCGAGATGATCCGGCGGCTGGCCCCGAAAGTGGCGGAGTACTACGGCATTCTCTCGTCGGACAGGGAGGAAGTCACCGTCTCCTACAAATCGGAGCTGACCGAGACGCCGTTCGCCGAACTGCTGACGGCGGCGAGGGAGAGAGACCGGGTGTGCGGCTTCACCAACTGCGGCGTGCACCGCGACGACATGAAATTAGAGATTCTGGGATTCCCGATCCGCAAATACGGCTCACAGGGCCAACAGAAATCCATGCTGCTGGCCCTGAAGCTGGCACAATTCGATATGATGCGGGAATTACGAGGGATTCGGCCGATTCTGCTCCTGGACGACGTATTCGACAAACTCGACATGGCGCGGGTCGAAGCGCTGATCGGTATGGTCTCGTCGGATCGTTTCGGCCAGATCTTCATCACCGACAGCAATAAGGTTCGGTTAGAAGGGATTCTGACCCGGCTGACGGAAAACTACAAGCTCTTCGGGGTGAACGGCGGACGGTTCACGGAACTGTAACCTCCTCTCTCTTTGTCCAAAAATCCGCCTATTTCGGGAACCGCGGTACCATGCCGAGTCTCGTCATCCCTTCATACCAGCCGTTCCGCCGTTCGGGAATCGTCTTCATAAAAGGCAGAATATCGTCGCCATATGCCCGCCGGGAATAGAAACATAACAGCGACGCCTTCTTCCCGTCGATCACCACCTGCCGATAGTAGTGTATATCGACCTCCACGCAATCCAGCACACCGTCCCGCCCGTCGCTGACGATAAATTCTAGGATATATTCTCCCGGTTTATCCGGATTTTCCGCCACCAAATACCGGCAGACCTTGTCCGTCTCCCGGCGTCTCTCCAACTCGGCCACTTTCGCCCGGACAGTCGCCTCAGGCGTCCTGTCCCAAAAGATCACGCTGACGGTAAACATCTGCGTGTAGCGTTCGAGCGTCTCGCCTTTGGGCAGGTACTCCTGAAGATAATAGATATCCTGCGGATGGGCGCTCCAGGCGAGATAAAATTTCGTTCCATCGTACTTGATAGGATTGCCCGCATCGAAATAGGCGACAGGCTCTGAAGCGGCCCACCCGGACCGCACCAGAGCCGTCAGCAAGATGCAAAACCACAAAAAATGTTTCATGGCAGATGGAGTTAAATACTTCTATCTTTTTTGGAGGCCGTCCCCTAAAACCGAAGCACCGCCACCACCGGCATATGGTCGGAGAGATACCGCACCCCGTATCCGTCGGGAATCACCTCGTAGGTGACAGGCACGAAACCGCGGAAAAAGATATGGTCGATCACCTCGCCCTCTTCGCCGTGTCCGAATCCGCGATAGGTGACCGGCGGCAGCGAGTCGCCCTGAGGCCGGGCAGCCTGCGAACTGCGTGCTTCGGCAAACCCCGGAGCATCGACCAGCGGAGCGAGCGACGGATCGGTGGTCGGATAGTTGAAATCGCCCATCACAATGGCCGGTATCGAATCGCCGAACCGTTCGATCCGTTCCAGCATCAGTTTCGCGCTTTCGCGTCGCGCTACGGTTCCCACGTGGTCGAAGTGGGTGTTGACCACTATAAATTCCCGACCGGTAGCCCGCTCCTGCAACCGCACCCAGGTGGCGATCCGCACGCAAACGGCATCCCATCCCAAACCGGCCTGCTCGGGCGTTTCGCTCAGCCAGAAGTGGCCGTCCGCCACCGGTACGTACAACGAGTTCCGATAAAATACGGCTGCATACTCTCCGGCCTGAGCTCCGTCGTCGCGTCCCACGCCGACATAGGAGTAATCGGTCAATGCCGAGTCCAAAAAGGCGACCTGCTGCGCCAGCCCCTCCTGAATCCCCATCACGTCGGGCCGGACGGTTTCGACCATCCGCACGACGGCATCGCGCCGATTGTCCCAATAATCGGGCCCGTCGTCCGGATTGGCATAACGGATGTTAAAGGTCATCGCCCGCAGGGTCGAAGAGTCGGCTGCTTCTCCGTTTTGTCGGGTCGCGCTGCCGCATGAAACAAGTGCAGTGGCTCCCGCAGCAACGAGCAGGGTCAAAAGAATACGTTTCATATTTTGTATGTGTTAAACGATTTCGCAGGGTAAAGATAGCGAAATTTCGGTTGGGTTCCGGAGGTTCAAGAAGCCGCCCTGGGCTACCGCAGCGCTGGCACCGGAGAGCTGCTGAGCACAGGCAATGGAGGTTACAGTTGGTGCGCAACTGCAAACGGCACTAAAGATCAAGATTTAAATTTCAATTTTCAAAATCTTAGCCCGACCTATTCCGACATTCGTTCTTCCGGTTTTCAGTTGCGTTGCCTCTCGGAATAAACGGACGCCCATAGGGCGTTTTAC
>NZ_CAQIVA010000007.1:0-88838 GCF_948810725.1 uncultured Rikenella sp. | reverse complement strand
CGGAGGGGACGCACAGCGTCTTTTACTGGCCGCCTCGGCCTTAATATTTCGTTCTCCGCTGGCTGCGGCCGAAAACGAACCCGACAGAATGTGGTGATAAACGGGCGATGGTTTGGGCGAAACTGTTGCGACCCAACGGGCGCCGGGCCTGCGCGCTGGGCCTTTGGTCCACCCCCGGAGCGCGCAGCCCGAACCCGACAGAATTGGGGCGGCGAACTGGGCCGAGCTTTTGCGACTCGGAGAGTCGCGCAGTTCGCCGCCACCCCACGCGGCGGAGTGCAACTCGTCGGAGCTCGTTGCACTCACCGCTGCGGCGAACTGCCTACAAGAGACGAATGGGTAGTGCTCCTGCGACTCGTAGAGTCGCGCGGGCCGAAGCCTCCCGCAGCGGAGGCCCGCAACTCACGTTGCCGTGGGCCCCGCAGGCTTCGTCCGCTTGAACTGAGAGCGAGTAGTGCGCCGAGGACGAACCTTACAAAAAGGAGCGGTAATGGAGCATTGTTTCTGTGGGTCGGACGCCCGGGAGGAACAGCAACTCTCGACGCGCAAGCGGCGTGTTGCGGGCCGCCCGTGGGCAGGCGTCCGGCCCGCGCGGTTCTGCGAACCGCAATAAATAAAAAAAAAGGGTGACGGCCTAATTTAGGATAGCTCCGGTGGGCTTCGGGAAGAGAATGCAGATAACTTGGTTAAGTCTGTAGAGGTAGAGGCGACCGCTTGGGGTAGTTCCAGCCTATTGCCTACCGCACGCTGCTCGACCTCGTTTATTCCGAGAGGTACCGCAACTGAAAACCATAGGCGCGGTAGTCCGCTCCGTTGGGTCTGAGCCATGTTGCGTAGAAGTTTAAGTTCATGCCATTGATTCCGCTGACCGTGGATGTCCGACAGTATCCGCCCCCGCCGACATTGCCCAGTGCGCCCGTATCCCGAGGGCGGTAGCCCGGGGCGTTAATGGATCTTTATGAATATCAACAAAATAAATCTATAAATCCGATTATTTATGCAAAAGCCTGGTGAAATCCGCGTGAGCGGTGGACGAAAAATGAAAATCGAAATCGATGGTCTGATCGGGGTGCCGGAGTGGTGGAGTTTCGAGGGGGAGGAGGAGCGTGCGGCGACTTACGAACGTTTCCGACAGCAGGTCGAACGGATCGGAAGGTCGGGAGCGCGAAAAATCGAGGTAAAAATCCGATCGATCGGAGGAAATGTGCAGGATGCGTTTCTTATCTATGATGCGCTCTGTGCGCTGGCGGAGGAGGGGGCTGAAATTACTACGGTGTGTTGCGGTTATACGGCTTCGGCGGCCACGATCGTGGCGCAGGCGGCGACTTCGGGAAGGCGGTATGTCGCTTCGACGGCGCTCTATCTGATTCATAATGCGACGACTACGCTCGACGGAAATGCGTTCGACGCGGAACGGACGGCCAGGTTGTTGGACAAAACGGATGAGCGGATGGCGCAGATTTATGCGCGTCGTTCGGGGCGGTCGGTGGAGGAGTTTCGGGAGCGGATGGCGCGGGACGGAGGGCGAGGGGAGTGGCTTTCGCCCGAAGAGGCGGTCGGGGCGGGGCTGGCTGACCGGGTCGGAGGCGTTAAGGCGTGGGGGGAGCTCCGGGAACGAGCTGCGGAGCGGATTCGTAATTGGTTTATTTCTGAGAAAAACGCACAAAAGGAAGAAAAAATGACGATTTCAGATGGATGTGCGGTTGTGGCGGCGTTGGCGGTGCGAGGCGGCGAGGAGGGGGATTTGCGTGGTCGGATCGGGCGTTCCGAAACGGCGCCGTCGGAGGATCCGGGGGTTGCTGTGGCGGGGTTAATAGAGGAGGATTTTACAGAGTTTTCGCACAACGGCCGGGCTTATCACTTGGATGCTTCACGTCTACGGAAAAGTTTTTAACAAATTATTAACAATGTGAGGTGGCGCGGCTGGTGAGTTGGGCGGGCTGTGTGGGACTGAGGCTGCCGATTCCGAGTGCCGGGAGGTACCGCCCGCCCGGCGGACGCGTTCGCGCCACGGCGCGCGGAACAGGGAATTGCGCCGAGGCTGCATTCGAACGCGCAAACTGATTATTCCACTACTCAAATTGACAGACGATTAGTCTCAATGTGATGATTAACCGAATCATTCACAATTTATTAACAATCAAACTTACTAAACAGAATGGGAAAAATTATTGAAAATCCGAAAAATTATACCGGAAACGAACTCGAATCGGTCTTCTTCAGACCCCTCGTCAGTGGGCCCGATGCGATGGAGCTCGGGATTCGGGTTATGTACAACATGCCGGTGCCGACGACGCTCAATTTCTGGAAGCGCGGGACGGATCTACTGCAACGCTATGCGGCGGGGTGGAAGGGTAGCGAGGCGGCGGATAAATACCAGAAGGTGATTCAGTTACACAAGGTGAAGGCCGAAATGGGTTATGCGGCGGAGGACTATTTCGCGATGGTCTACGAACGGATCGTCGGACGGCCGGAGGTCAATCTGGGCGATTTGTCGGGCACGGAGCTCGAAGAGGCCGAAACGACGCTCTTCCGCGAGGCGATCGCCGAGGCGATTCGGGCGACGATGTGGGTCGGCGATACGGAACGGGCCAGCGGGTTCAATACGTTCGACGGATTCCTCAAACGGCTGGTGGCGGACACGGGAACGGGGGCGGAGGATGTGAAGCGGGTCGCGATGTTGCCGATGGGGACGGCGGGGAATGCCGAAAAGCTCTTCCGGGCGATCTATGCGGAGGCGCCGGCGCAGCTCCGGGCGATGAAGGGGGACGGGAGACTGGTGCTGCTGGTGACGCGCGATGTGGCGGAAAATTATGAGGAGAGCCTGCTCAGCGGGTCGCTGGACAGTGTCCGGGCGGCGCGGATCAATGGGATCGATCGGTTGTCGTTCCGGGGGATTCCGGTGGTGGACATCCAGGCAGAGGGGTATCTCGAAACGGTGGGCGATTTGCCGACTTCGTGGGCGATCCTGACGGACAGCCGCAACCTGGCGGTGGCGGTCAATACGGCGGATTTCCCGGGGTCGGAGGTCGCGATGTGGTACAATCCGGATCAGATGGAGAACAGACAGCGGGCAACGTTCATGGCGGGGTGCGACTATCTGCTGCCGGAGCTGATCGTGACGGCCTACTCGGAGGTCTAACGGTGCGTGTTTTGCCGCTGCGGCGGAGGGTGGGTGGGTCGGAACGCAGAAGAATGAATCGCGCAGGCGTGCGAACAAAGAGCTGAGCTGAGCAGATTAAGCGATACGCAGTATCGCTCCGTCCCGCTGGGGCGCCCACCGGGCGTTTTGTTAGGGCTGTTTTGGCCTTATTAGCCGGACGCCGCCCGCGCAGGGCAGTTTCAGACGGTTCAAAGCCCATCCGCGCGCGACTGCTGGAGTAGGAAATCATTCAAACGCATGATTTGTGTTTGAATAAGATTTCCGCCAGCGCGCGGAGCAGGGAGTTGGGCCGTGGCTGCCCACTCCGAGTGCCGGGAGGCACCGCCCGCCCGGCGTAAGGGCAGTACCCTCCTGTAGCCAAAGACGCGCGCCACGCCTAAAGGAGCGATTCAACTATTTCGGCTTACCGCCGAAATAGAGTGAACCGCGCAGGCGCGCGAAAGAGTGGCGGAGCGAAAGCGGAGCCGCAGTGAGGCTGACACGGAGCGGAGAACTGGGCTGTGGGTTGGGCTGTGCTTTTGCGACTCGCAGAGCCGCGCGGGCCGAAGCCTACCGCCGCGGAGGGACGCACAGCGTCTTTTGCTGGCAGTCTCTACCCTAAGCAATCCAGGCTTCGTCCGCTTGAACTGAGATCGAGTAGCGCGATTCCGTGAGGAATCGCCATCCTCGGCAAGATCGACGCATTAGCGGCGCGTGGGGGGGGCCGCCGAGGACGAATCTTGCAGAATGGAGCGGTGAGTTGGGTGGTAAGATAGTGCGGCTCGCAGAGCCGCCGGCCTTGTCGCCCAGGCGCGGAGCGCCTCGGGGGGATGGGCGACAGGCCGAACCCGACAGAATTAGGGCGGTGAATTAAGCTGAACGCTTGCGGCTCTTTGAGCCGCGCAGTTCGCCGCCACCCCACGCGGCGGACTGCACTCGTCGGAGCTCGTTGCATTCACCGCTGGCAGCGAACTGTTGTCGCGCCCAGAGAATAGGCCGTGCTTTTGCAACCTTTAGGGTTGCGCAGTTCGCTGCCACCCTACGCGGCGGGCTGCAACTCGTCGGAGCTCGTTGCGCCTCCGCTGGCGGCGAACTGCCTAAAAGAAACGAATGGGCAGTGCTCCTGCGACCCTTTGGGTCGCGCGGGCCGGAGCCACCCCCGGCGTAGGGCCGCAATCTCGCGATGCTCGTTGCGCCCACGCTGGCTCCGGCCGCTAAAGTCAAGCCAGTTAGGGTAGTTCCACCCCATTGTCCACCGCGGGCATGCGTCCCCGTTTATTCCGAGAGGCAGCGCAACTGAAGACCGAGGGCACGACTATGCAGACCGCTCGGGTTGAGGTCCTGTGAATCGAGCCATAAGAATAGGCACTTGATTCCGTTGACCGTGGACGAGTAACTGTACCCGTTGTAGCCAATGCGCGCCGGATTACCAGAGATATAGTCGCGGGAGCCCGGGGCGCGTCCGCCCGCAAGCGAACTGGCCCTGTACCATGGCCGCCTCTACCCCAAGCAATACGTCTCTGTTTATTCCGAGAGGCAGCGCAACGGAAAACCGAGGCCGTGGGCATGTCCGTTCTGGGATGATAGGAACTGCGTGTCGAAATTTAAACAATGCACTCGGATGTCGTCTACCATCGGTACCTGTGTCCAGCAATGTCCGTTGTTTCCGACGAATTTCAGCGCGCCCGAGGTGTCCAAGCGGTAGCCCGGGGCGCGTCCGCAGGGCGTTCTACTGGCCGCCTCTACCCTAAACAATCAGACCGCCTCTGCCCCGATCCGGAACACTCGGAAAAGGCCCGCTGCCCTCCAAGGCGAATCTAATTAGGTATTGTAAATCGAAATTTTAGTGTCAAAAAATATGGAAATGACGGGAAAAGCGAAAAGTAAAATCTTCGTCGTCGGACAGGCCCAGCCGCCTGCCGTGAGGGCCGTGGCCGAGGCTGCGCGGAAAGAGGTCTGGAGGTGGGGGAGCGACAACCGGCTCCCCGAAGCGCTGGCGGCACTTTCCAGAAGCTCGACGGTGCACCGACGGATCATCAACGACAAGGCCGACTACATCAGCGGCAGCGGCCTCAGCGTCGATGCGGGAGCCCCCAGAACGGCCGAGCTGGTGGCCGAGGCCAACGGACAGGGACAGACGCTGCGGAATGTCGTTCAGCGGCTGGCGCTCGACCGGTGTCTGTTGGGAAACGCCTTTCTGGAGGTGGTCACCGACCCGAAGCGGAGCTTCCTCGCGCTGTACCATCAGGATGCCACGCGGTGTCGACTCTCGCGCGACGACCGCCACGTCGTCCTGCACCACGACTGGAAGCAGTACAGGACTTCGGAGGCGATCCTGCTGCCGCTCTATCCGGCTTTCGAGCCCCGGCCCGACGGTACGCTCCGGGCGGTGATCCACTACAAGGATTACGAACCGATGTTCGAACACTACGGCGTGCCGAAGTACATCGCGGGGATGGGGGCTTCGGCGATCGTCTGGAAGACGGATCGATGGAATATCTCGCGGTTGGACAATTCGTTCCAGCCTTCGGGGGTGATGGTGCTGGACGGGGATACGGATTCGGAACAGGAGGCGGCCGAAATCGCCCGTCTGGCCGAGGAGCGGTTCGCCGGAAAACCGGGGCAGGTGATGTTCCTCGTGAAAAACGGGATCGACAGCGACACGACGCGTTTCGTGCCGATCACCACGGCGAGCGACGGGGACTGGAAGTCGCTCCACGACCAGGCGTTGTCGGATATCATCGTGGCGCACTCATGGTTCCGGACGCTGAGCGGGATGGAGTATGCGACGGGGTTTTCGGCGGATCGGGTGCGGCACGAGTACAACATTGCGCTCAACACGCTGATCCGGGTCGAGCAGCAGGAGATCATCGAACCGATCCGGCGGGTCTGTGCGGAGGTGTTCCGCGAGGAGGTGCGGTCTCTGACGTTCGTCAACCGTCCGCCGTTCGAGATGAAGCCGGCCTACATGCGGGTTTGGGAGGCGCGCAAGGCGGACGGCTTCGACTACGATCCGGACGACCCGACGCAGCAGCAGTTCCTCGCTCAGCTGTAGGGGGGGCGGGGAGGTTTTTTGTGGGTCGTGGCTGCCGCGAGGTGTTGGGGTAGAGGTTTCGGGTTACTTGGGGTAGAGGCTGGCCATTCCGAGTGCCGGACCCGAGTAGCGAAGCGAGAGCACGTCGGCTTGTCGACGATGCCTCGCAAGCGCGAGGGAGACCGCAGGTCAACGCACCGCCCGCCCGGCGGACGCGTTCGCGCCACGGCGGGCGGCCTTTATTACTTTAAAGTAACCGCGCGCCCCGCCTTAGGAGGGAAATCGTCAAAATGCGCTTGGGCGTTTTGACAAGATTTCCGCCAGCGCGTGGACAAAGGATTGGGCTGAGCAGATTAAGCGATACGCAGTATCGCTTCGTCCCGCCGGGGCGCCCATCGGGCATTTTGTTAGGGTTGTCTTTGCCTTATTAGCCGTCCGCCGCCCCGGCAGGCGGAGGGCTGCAACTCGTCGGAGCTCGTTGCTGCTCTCCGCTGGCGGCGAACTGCTGTAGGTCAAGAGCGAATAGCGCGATTCCGTGAGGAATCGCCGTCCTCGGCGAGAGCGACGTATTAACGGCGCGTGGGGGGCGCGCCGAGGACGAACTCACAAGATTTGAATGGTGAATGGGCTGAGCTCTTGCGGCTCGCAGGGTCGCCGGGCTTGCGGCGGGGCATCTTTGATGCCCGGGCCGGACGCCGCAGCCCGAACCCGACAGAATTGGGGCGGGAATAGGTTGTTGCTTTTGCGACCCTTTGGGTCGCGCGGGCCGGAGCTACCCCCGGCGTAGGGCCGCAATTTCGCGATGCTCGTTGCGCCCCCGCTGGCTCCGTCCGCCAAAGTCGAGCCAGTTAGGGTAACTCCAGCCCTTTGCCCCCCGCGGGCACGCGGCCCGTTTATTCCGAGAGGCAACGCAACGGAAGACCGCGGCTGCGGCGGTACGTGGCACTGGAATAGAGGTTCTGCGTATAGAAGTCCAGGTACATGCCGTTGATGCCGCTGACCGTAGATGACCAGCTGAACCCGCTGTGGCCGACAGTTACCAGACTGCCCGTGTCGCAGCCACGGTAGCCCGGGGCGGGGAGGTCAAACACCCCGATCAAAACCCCGCTCCGAGAGATTGATTAATCAATTAAACCGACTGTATTTATGCAACTTATACAACCAGAAGAGGTCGTCGGGCTGGCATTCGCCGCCGACGACCCCATCGACCCGGCCAACGTCCGCGAAATGAGGATCGAAGCCGCACAATTGCGCTACATCCGACCCGCATTCGGAGACGCCATGTACGAAAGTATGCGCCAGGAACGCTATCCGGAATTCGTCTACACCTTCGTCAAACCCGCTCTGGCCCACTTCGTCCGCTACGAACTGATCGTCGAACTGGCGGTTCGGTCGGCCGACCGGGGAGTGGTGCGTCCTTCGGCCGAGGAGACCACCCGAACCTCGTCGGCCACCCGAAACGATACCGGAAGCCGGAAAGAGGATTCGACCTCGGAACACGTGCGGGCCTCGGAAGAGATGCGGGAAACGACCGACTCCGAGACGCGAAAAGTACAGGATAAAAAGAACGACACGACGACGACGGATACCGTTTTGGCCCGCGAAGACACGGAACGGAAGACGTCCGACGTGTCGGACACCGAGCAGACGACGACCCAGAACAGCGTGACGAAACAGGGCGAGACTTCGGCGACGGAGGAGATGACGGTGACCGAGGAGACCGGGTCGAAGAAACTCACCACGACGCGGACGGGGACGGACGCCACGACGGCGGGTCGCGAGGAGTCGACCCAAACGCAGCGGACGGCGATTGCGAACGATACGCAGGATACGACTCGAACGGGTTCCGGTTCGGTTTCGACCTCGGCCGAGCAGACGGATATGGAGACTCGGAACGGGTCGGTGGCGACGACTTCTCGCAGCGAAAACGAGGGGTCGGGAACGACGACCCGGTCGGGCTTCCGGGCGGCGACGGCCGAGGAGTGGCAGTTGTTGTCGCGCCAGGCGCTGCGGGACGCGCGCACGTTTTTGCGCTATGCGGTGGAGTACGTGGAGGAGCATCCGGCCGAGTTTCCGAACTATGCGCCGAAGTCGGGACTGGGTTCGGTGGGGGTTCGTCGCTGCATCGGAGGCGTCATTCTCTGACGGGGCGGGGGTTCGTATGCTGTGTTCTCCGGCCCCGGGCTTCCGCGACGCGGGTTTTAACAGTCAATTTGGCGCGCTGCTCAACGTCGGCTACACCGGGTGTAATTGGTCTTCCTCCTTTAGCGGGACTGACGGCGTGTTCTTGAATTTTTACATTTCATACCTCCAGCCCGGCCACATAAGCGGTCGTGCGATCGGTTTTCCGTTGCGTTGCCTCTCGGAATAAACGGGATGTGTCTGTGTAAACTTGGGATAGAGGCTGCCATTTGCCCACCGCGGTTTGGTTTGAGGGGACTGGCCTCGGGCCGGCCGGGCCCCACGTCCCGTGGACGGGAAATGCTTCGCATTTCTGCGGCTGTGTCAGTAAAACTGGGGAAAAGCGGCCGGTTGCTTGGGGGGTACACGGCCATTAAAAGACGCTTAGCGTCCGTTTATTCCGAGAGGCAACGCAGCTGAAGACCGAAAGCACGATTCGCCGTACCGCTCGTTCCCAGCCCCTGCATGTCGAACCATAAGAAACGACCCGTGGAACCGCTCACCCCCGATGACCAACAGCAACTGTTTCGACCCACATTGTCCTGCCTACCCGTCAGGTTGTGGCGGTAGCCCGGGGCGGTGCCGATCGACATTTGAAAACCGGGCCGCCTCTGCCCCAATCAGCTACCCGCCCTGAAATCGACCCTCTTCCTGAAATTGCCCCCGCCGCGTGAACGCAATACCGACCCTTTGACCTATCTTTGCGGTATGAAAATTCTCGTACAGTCCTTTTGGCTGCTCTTTTTCTACCTCCTCGGACTCGGCGTCAGCATCCTCGTCGGAGGAGTCATCCCCGGGAGCGTGCTCGGCATGCTCCTCCTGTTCATCGCCCTGGCCCTCGGGTGGGTCGAGCCCGGACGCGTCGACCGCCTCTCCGAACTCCTCCTCGATAACATGGTGCTCTTCTTTCTGCCCGCCGCCGTCGGACTTATCGCCTCCGTCGGGCTGATTCTCAATAACCTGACCGCCATTCTCGTCGCCGCAGCCGTGAGCACCGTCCTCATCGTCGCCGCCGTCGGAATCACCCAGCAGCGGCTCGAAGTGCGGAAACGAAAACGAAAAATCCGGCGCAGTGGTCATGACATTCGATAACACCTGGACGGCGCTCGGTCTGTTGGCCGGCTCCGAAATCTTCCTCCTCACCTTTACCATCGGGATCTACGTCGCCGCCCTGTGGCTCTTCCGACGCACCCGGATTGGACTCCTCCACCCGCTCATCACCTCGGCGGCCGTGATCATCGTCTTTCTGCTCGCCACCGGCATCTCCTACGAACAGTACCACCGGGCTACCGCGCTGATCGACTTCCTGTTGGGGCCTTCGGTCGTGGCGCTCGGGTATGCCCTCTACCGACAGATGGAACACCTCCGGGCCCATGCCGTTTCGATCCTCACGTCGGTCGTCGTGGGCAGCGTCGTGGGGATCGTGAGCGTCATTCTGATCATCCGGCTGTTCGGTGCCGGGGCTGCCATCGAAGCGTCGCTGGTGCCCAAGTCGGTCACCACGCCCATCGCCATGTCGATCTCGGAACGCGCCGGCGGAATCGGTTCGCTGACGGCCGTAGTGGTGATTCTGACGGGGATTTTCGGCAGCATCGTCGGGCCGTTCGTGCTCCGGAAACTGCGCATCAGCAGCCGGATCGCAAAGGGGCTGGCCCTGGGGTCGGCGGCACACGGGGTCGGCACGGCGCGGGCCATGGAGATGGGGGCGATCGAGGGGGCGGTGAGCGGGCTCGCCATCGGGTTGATGGGGCTCGTGACGGCGCTGTTGGTGCCGGTGATCGAGCGGTTTTTGTAAGTGATTGGTAAATAAAAGCATAGGATTATGTCGGAAGGGGTTCGGATAGACAAGTGGTTGTGGGCGGTTCGGCTTTTCAAGACGCGCGGCGATGCGGCGGAGGCGTGTCGGTCGAACCGGGTGACGGTGAACGGCGCGACGGTGAAGCCGTCGCGGGAGGTGCGTGCGGGCGAGGTGGTCGCGGTGCGGAAGATGCCGGTGGTGTACAGTTTCCGGATTCTGGAGCTGGTGGCGAACCGCCAGCCTGCGCGCAACGTGCCTCGCTACATCGAGGACGTGACGCCGCAGTCGGAGCTGGACAAATTGGAGATGGCCCGTGCCGGTGCCTTTGCGGTTCGCGACCGCGGGATGGGACGTCCGACGAAGAAGGAGCGGCGCGACATCGAGGAGCTCCTTGCGGACTTCGGCGAAGTTTTCGATGACGAGGAGTAGCGTGCTCTTGGGTTGCTCCGCTGCGGTTCGACGGGGCTGAGGCTGGTGGGATTTGGGCCGTCGGCAGCTTGAGGATGCGTAGCATCCGTCGAAAGTCTTTTTGGTTCTTTTTCTTCAGAAAAAGAACAGTTCGAGGCGGGACAAAGCTCGACCGCGCGCGATCGCTGGAGTAGGAAATCATTCAAACGCGAAACACGCGTTTGAATAACATTTCCGCCAGCGCGCGGCCAAAGAACGGGGGAAGAGGCTGCTATTAGTTGTTGGGTAGAGGCTGCCCCTTCCGAGTGCTGGACCCGAGTAGCGAAGCGAGAGCACGTCGGCTTGTCGACGATGCCTCGCAAGCGCGAGGGAGACCGCAGGTCAACGCACCGCCCGCCCGGCGTAAGGGCAGTACCCTCCCGTAGGACAGACGCGCGCCCCGCCTAAAGAAGCGATTCAGCTATTTCGGCGGTGAGCCGAAATAGAATGAATCGCGCAGGCGCGCGAACAAAGAATTGTGCACGAACTCCGTCGCCCGCCCGCGTAAAGAGGGATTTCGCTCGTTTTGCGGTGAGCAAAATCGAGATGAAATCCCAGCGGGCCGACGGCAAATGCGGCGGAGCGAAAGCGGAGCCGCAGTGAGTCGGACACGGGGCCGAGAATTGGGGCGAGCTTTGGGCTGTGCCTGTTCTTCGGGCGGGAAAAACCGATTACGGTTTTCCCGCCGCGCTGGATCGAGCAGGGGGCTGTGGATTGGGCTGTGCTCTTGGCTGGTATTTGGGCCGAGAGCGAGTAGCTAAGTTCCCGTGTCAACGGTCGGCCCGCAGCCCCCGGATGCGGAGGGCCGAAATACTCCGCTCTCGCTTCGTCTTCGTTCTCCGCTGGCTGCGGCCGAGGACGAATTCCACAGAATGGGAACGGTGAATAGGCTTTGCTTTTGCGACCCTTTGGGTCGCGCGGGCCGAAGCCTCCCGCCGCGGAGGGACGCACAGCGTCTTTTAATGCCAGCCTCTACCCCAAACCCCGCAGGCTTCGACCCGCTCAGGCGATAAGGCTGAACTTGTTGGCTGTGCTCTTGCGGCTCACAGAGCCGCGCAGTTCGCCGCCCCGGCTGGCGGCGGGCTGCAACTCGTCGGCGCTCGTTGCTGCTCTCCGCTGGCGGCGAACTGTTGTCTTGCTCAGAACGAATGGGCCGTGCTCCTGCGACCCAACGGGTCGCGCGGGCCGGACGCCTCCCCACGGGAGGCCCGCAACACGCCGCTCCGCGTCGAAAATTGCGATACCTCCCGGGCGTCCGGCTGCCAAAGTCAAATTAAAAAAGGTAGGGTGGCCCGTTTTGGGGTAGAGGCTGGCATTAAAAGACGCTGTGCGTCCGTTTATTCCGATAGGCAACGCAACGGAAGACCGCTGGCCCGCCCCGCCGCAGCGCTGGAACTGCATATCGTCGTGTGGAAACGCAAATATATGCCCCGATAATGGTCGCCCGAATCGTGGAAAGTAGACGACCAGCCATACCCGTAATCACCGACGTACCACAATACGCCTTCGCCGGCACCGCAGCAGCCCGGGGCGGCCGAGACTTTTGAAAACGACACATCTGTAACATAGATATTATGCTGATAGCCAAAAAGAAACGCAGAGAAAACATCGCCGAATACATTCTGTATCTTTGGCAGTTAGAGGATATGCTGCGTGCGCTGGAGCTCTCGCCCGATCGGATCCGCGAGACGCTCGTCGAGCCGCAAACCCAACTCGACGACCAGCAGAAAGAGGCCTTGTGGCTGTGGTACACCGACCTGGTGAACCTCCTGCGAACCGAGGGCAAAGAGCGTAGCGGCCACCTGGAACACACCCTCCATCTGGTGGCCGATCTGGACGACCTGCATCGCCACCTGCTCGCCTCGCCCGTGGGGCGGGAACAGGGCTACGACCGCGTTTTCGCCCCTCTGGCCGCCGAACTGCCCCGGCTCAAGGCCGCCATCGCAGGGGAAGAGGGCGATCCGACCGCCATCAGCGACATGGAAGCCTGTTTCCGGGCGCTGTACCTTGCGATGCTCTATCGGCTTCGGCGACCGGCGTCCTCAGCGGACGACACCTCGTGGCAAGAGACCTCCGAAGAACGATACGTTCGGGATGTGTTGGAGGTGATTTCGCCCGTCGTGGCTCGGCTGGCCGCGATCCACGGCGCAGCGGAACGGGGTGAGTTGGATTTGTATAAAGATATGGATTGATATCGGCGGATTTCGGAAAAGCAGACCGTCGAAGTACGATGAATCGTTCGATTTTTCGTGTTTTTACAGACGGTCGGCGAAGGAGCCGGAGTGTCTGTCGGTTTTGCTCCCAGAGGGCGAAGCTGCGGACAGCGCGTGTAGGATAAATTCAGCAGCCCACTGATTTTTAGTTATTTTTGTTTTTGTTCCGTGTCCGTTCCGCAGGCGGATCGGGTGCGGGAGAAGCAATCCAGCGGCTGCGATCGCTTTTTCGTCCGCGTCGCGGAGTCCCGCCCCGGGCTTCCGCGACGCAGGCAATAACGGGCGATTGGGCGCTCTGACGAACGTCGGCAACAACGGGTACAGTTGGTCTTCCTCCTTTAGCGGGACTAGCGGCGTGTTCTTGAACTTCAACACGCAGAACCTCAATCCCAGCAACGTGAACAACCGTGGCCACGGTCTTCAGTTGCGTTGCCTCTCAGTATTTATCCCCTTCGCCGTCCGTTTTTATATGATTTTTAGTTTGATCGAGAAGAATTTTCTCGATTTTTTATTTTGTAGACTTTTGGCATGTACAAAGGGTTGGGCTGTCGGGAACTTTAGGATGCGTCAGCATCCGTCTAAAGTTTTTTCGGTTCCTTTTGTTTACAACCGACGCTGCCAGCGAGGGCAATGCAAACATGGTTTGCAAATTGCCGAGCGGCGAGGAGGAAAGCGAAGCCAATGAGAACAGTTTGAGGCGGGACAGAGCTCGACCGCGCGCCGCCGCCTAAAGAAGCGATTCAACTATTTCGGCGATAGCCGAATATAGCTGAATCGCGTAGGCGCGCGAAACAGAGAATAGGGTAGAGGCGGCCAGTAAATCACCCGAAGGGTGCGCCCGCCCGGCGGACGCGTTCGCGCCACGGCGGGCGGCCTTTATTACTTCAAAGTAACCGCGCGCCACGCCTTGAGGAGGGAAATCGTCAAAATGTGCTGGCACGTTTTGACAGGATTTCCCCGGCGCGCGGTCAAACGGTGTGTGAAATCCGTCGCCCGCCCGCGTAAATGGGGATTTCACTCGTTTTGCGGTGAGCAAAATCGAGATGAAATCCCAGCGGGCGACGTTTAGGAGTAGATATGCTTATCTTTACGAGTGCCGAGCGGCACCGGCGGAGCGACAGCGGAGCCGCAGTGAGGCGGACACGGGGCGGAGAATTGGGGCGAACTTTGGGCTGTGCTCTTGGCTGGTATTTGGGCCGAGAGCGAATAGATTATGCTTTTGCGGTTCGTAGAACCGCCGGGCCTGCGCTGGGCCTTCGGCCCACCCTCGGAGCGCGCAGCCCGAAACCGGCAGAATTGGGGCAGAGAACCGGGCCAAGCTTTTGCGGCTCGCAGAGCCGCCGGGCTTGCGGCGGGGCATCTTCGATGCCCGGGCCGGACGCCGCAGCCCGCACCCGACAGAATTGGACGAAAGTCCGAAACCAAATGGGCCGCGCTTCTGCGGCTCTTAGAGCCGCGCAGTTCGCCGCCACCCCGCGCGGCGGACTGCAATTCGTCGGAGCTCGTTGCACTCCCCGCTGGCGGCGAATTGCTATAGGCTAAGAGCGAATAGCGCGATTCCATGAGGAATCGCCGTCCTCGGCGCGCAGCGAACGCCGAAGGCGGGCGCCGGGGGCGCGCCCGAGGAAGAATGGGCGGAGAGTTGGGCTAAACTTTTGGGCTGTGCTCTTGCGACCCTTTGGGGTCGCCGGCCCTGTCGCCCAGCGGCGAAGCCGCTCGGGGGAGTGGGCGACAGGCCGAAACCAACAGAATGGGGCGACGAATGAGGCCGTGTAGTTGCGGCTCACAGAGCCGCGCGGGCCGGAGCCACCCCCGGCGTAGGGCCGCAACTCGTGATCCTCGTTCGGCCCCCGCTGGCTCCGTCCGCCAAAGTCGACCCAGTTAGAGTAACTCCAGCCCCTTGCCCCCCGCGAGCGGCACCCCCGTTTATTCCGAGAGGCAACGCAACTGAAAACCGTGGGAGCGGCCGTACGCGCCGCTGGGACTGAGCCACGTCACGCAGAAACCCAAGCCCATGCCATTGGCACCGTTGACCCCGCTGGTCGTGGAAGCCCAGCTGTAACCGTAGTAACCGACGCCACCCGGTTCGCCCGAGATGTAGTGGCGGTAGCCCGGGGCGGGGCCGCTTGGCACTCGAACCGGCTTTTCTCTACCCAATGGCCGTCTCTATCCTAAGTGCCTCTACCCCAATAATCGGCCTGCCTCGACTTCAAGTTAGGGTAGAGGCTGGCAGTAAAACGCCCTGCGGGCGCGTTTATTCCGAGAGGCAACGCAACGGAAAGCCGTAGGCACGGTATTTCGAGTTGCTGGGCTGAGCCGCATCCACGACGAAACGCAAATAGACGCCGTACGTCCCGTTGGTCGCAGCCGACCAGACGGAACCCTCGTTGCCGACGCCCACCGGTGCGCCCGCATTGGTGTTGCGGTAGCCCGGGGCGGGGTACCAGGCGAGCGGGGTTCCCGCGCCCGAGGTGCTTACCTTGTAGAGGCGACCGTTGGTGGCTTTGAAGTTCCCTGCACCGTAAGATTCTCCGACAACCCCATCCGAGTAGTACGGGAAAGTCCCTTTTAACGGCACATCGGCGTCCCGCGTAAAGTCAGACCAAGAAAGGGTAGAGGCTGACGGTTAGTTTAGTAGTAGGATAGCTCCAGCCCATTGCCCACCGCGGGCACGTACCCCGTTTATTCCGAGAGGCAACGCAACGGAAAACCGAAGCCGCGACTCGTTGCATTGTCCGGGGTGAGGCCGTGCATGTCAAAAGATAAAAATAGGCCGTCGATTTCGTTTGTGGCTGATGACCAGTTATATCCGGCATAATAGCCACCCCATAACGTGCCTGAAGGGTATCCGCGGTAGCCCGGGGCGGTGCCGCTCGGTACTCGAAAGCTGGCCGCTTCGTCCCTAAATCGTCCCCGCCTACCGCGCCAGCGCGCCCATTCCCGATGCTTCGCTCCAGCCGAACCGCGTGCGATAGGCCTCCAGAGAGACCGGCGTCGAGGCTCGCGGCAGATAGGACGACAGGCCGCAATGGGTCAGCACCCGAATCGCCCCGGACTGCCCTTCGAGAATCCACGGCGTCGTCGCTGCATACGGCACCGCCGCCGCCAGCGCCCGGTCGAACGCCCCCACCGCTTCCGTGTAGGCGCCCCCGCTCCACGTCCGGTGAACCAGGTCGCCCAGGTCGTAGAACGTTCCGTTGAACGAGGTGTAGGTGCGTCCGAACTGCTGCGCCGCCGGCGAGAGACCCGCTGCTCCCTCCGGCAACCCGGTGTCGCTCAGCCGCTTCACCGCCTCCGCCAAAGTGGGTAACCCGCTGGTTTTGACCACCGAAACGGTAGCCGTCCGATAGGCTCCCGATTGTTCGTTGTAGTAGTCGAAGTAGGTGCGCGCTATCCCCTCGACATCCGCCGCGCCGGGCGAAAGCATCGGTTTCAGCACCTCCCGATAGGGGAATCCTGCTCCCAAAACCTCGGCCACCGAGGCGATCAGGTAGTCGGCCCGGTCGCGGAACTCCCACGCCAGCTCGATGCAGGCCATGTGGCAGGCGTCGAAGAGGATGAAGTCGAACTTGCCGAATCCGGCCAAGGCGCGGCTCATCGCGTCGATCTCCATCTCGCTGTTCCCGAAGCTGCTGCTGATGCCGAACGAGTAGCTTGTAATCCCCTCATTCCCAGCCTTTGTTCCGTTTCCCGACGAGGTGCGTGCGCTTTCGCCGATCCCGGCGAGTTTCGACCCGCTCCACCCGGCGTCGTCCCAGGCGGGAATGACCGACCGAAGCGGTTGATAGCTCTCTGCGGGCAGCCACCCGGCGCCGTGCGACCAAAAGGCGAGTCCGTAGCTCGCCCCCGGTGCGAGCGCCATGGCGTCGGTCACCACGCGGGCCATCACTTCGGGATCGGTCGGGTTTTGTTCCCGGCTGTAGGTCTTCAGCACGCGGCTGGCGAAGGGTCGGTTCGGGTCGTTGCGGTCGCCGGAGATGAGCAGCAGCCGCGGGGTGTCGTCGTAGTCGGCTGTGGTCGGTGCCCACCTGCTTGCGGCGGCTACCGGATGCAGATAAACGACCATCCGGCCCTCTTTTTCGTTGTCGGGGAGTGCGGCCCAGGCGGCTTCCATGTCGTTGATGTTCTGCACGGCGTAGGGGTAGAGGTTGTTGTCGGCGACCATGTATTCGATGACGGTGCGTCCGGCGGGGGGCACGTCGGGGTTGTGCCAGGTGGCGATGGTGTAGTAGTCGCCCGGGGCGAGCCGCAGGGCGTCTTCCTGTACGGTCTGCAAAACGTTGGGGTCGCCGGGTGCCTGTCCGCGGTTGTAGGCTTTCAGGAGGGTGCTTCCGAACTGTTCGGGGTCTTGGTCGCGGGCGATGAGCAGGAGTCTCGGCCGTTCGTCGTACTGCGGGTCGGCGGGGGCGTAGGTGCTCCCTTTGGCCGGCGGGTAGAGGTAGACGATATGCCGTTCGTTCCCGGCCGGGTCGAACGCGGCTTCGAGTTCGTTGATGTAGCGTTGGGCGGCTGGGTAGCTCTGGTCGGTGGCGATGACGTATTCGATGACGGTGCGCTGGGCTGCGGGCAGGGGGGGCGGCTCGGGCAGGGTGGTTTCTTTGCAGCTGCCGAGGCCGACGAGGCTGACGAGAAGAAGGTATATTCGGTTGATTTTCATCTGTTTCGGTTTCTTTGTTTTTTATGAGGGATTCGTCAGCGGGTATTCTGTAGTTGTTTTCGGTGGAAGTTCGGTGTCGTCCCTCCCCGCCCCGGGCTACCGCACAAACATAGGGGTACTCAATGGTCTCGGTGACCATGGGGCGAGTTGGAGTTCATCTACTCGTGAAACATCTGCTCTATACATCGCATTGCGCCCCTATTATCTCAATCCGAGCCACCTCGACCGCCGCGGCTACGGTTTTCAGTTGCGTTGCCTCTCGGAATAAACGGGGGGCGGCATTTTCATATGAACAAGTGGGGCGGACGCCTGGGAGGAACGGCAACTCTCGACGCGTGAGCGGCGGGTTGCGGGCCTCCCGAGGGGGAGGCGTCCGGCCCGCGCGACCCTAAAAGGTCGCAAAAGCTCAACCAACAAATCAGCCCAAACCACGACCAAAAGTTCAGCCCCATTCTGTTGAGTTCGGGCTGCGGCGTCCGGCCCGGGCATCAAAGACGCCCCGCCGCAAGCCCGGCGGTTCTACGAACCGCAAAAGCACGGCCCATTCGTCCGCGACCTGTTTGCAGTTGCTGCCAGCGGTGAGTGCAACGAGCCCCGACGGGTTGCAGTCCGCCGCCGGGGATGGCGGCGGACTGCGCGACCCAAAGGATCGCAAAAACTCCGCCACCAGCACCGCCCAAATCAGCCAAGTTCGGCCTGTCGCCCATCCCCCCGAGGCGCTCCGCGCCTGGGCGACAAGGCCGGCGATTCCTCGCGGAATCGCGCTATTCGCTCTCGTCCGAGAGTAAAGCCCTAAGCCCGGGCACCAACCTCGCCCCAATTCTGTCGGCTTCGGCCCGCGCGACTCTGCGAGTCGCAAAAGCATAGCCCAACCCACAGCCCAAAGCACCGCCTCATGCTCGGCCCAGCGCGGCGGGAAAACCGAAAACGGTTTTCCCGCCCGAAGAACAGGCACGGCCCAAAGCTCGTCCCAGTTCTCCGCCCCGTGTCAGCCTCACTGCGGCTCCGCTTTCGCTCCGCCGCATTTTCGCGCGCCTGCGCGATTCATCTATATTCGGCTATCGCCGAAATAGTTGATTCGCTCCTTTAGGCGGAGCGCGGTCGAGTTTTGTCCCGTCTAAAACTGCCCTGCGCGGGCGGCGTCCGGGTGACCCCGGCGGGACGGAGCGATACTACGTATCGCTTAAGCAGCTCGACCCAGTTCTTGGTGCGCACCTTGCGCGATTCATCTATATTCGGCTACCGCCGAAATAGTTGAATCGCTCCTTTAGGCGGGGCGTGGTTACTTTTAAGTAATAAAGGCCGCCCGCCGTGGCGCGAACGCGTCGGCCGGGCAGGCCCCGCGTGCCCGCGGTGGGCAAATGGCAGCCTCTACCCCAAGGCCGCCTCGGCCCGGCTCGTTGTTCCGCCAGCTCGAGACGGACACGACTGCCCCTATTCTCAATTGACGGGAAAAGCCTCCTTTTTATTGCATCCGACCGCCCCTCCGCCACCATCCACCGCGCCGGAAGCCGGGCCGAAACCGAATACCGCCCCTCCGTCGCCGGAAGCCGGGCCGAAACCGATTGCCGCTACTCCGCCGAAGCCGAGGTCGAAGCTGAACCCGAAGCAGCCGCCGAAACCCACCCCGAGACCTCCTCCGCCGTCGGATTCTTCAGCCCCAGCTTGTTCTTCTTGTTGAACCCGCACAGATCCCCCCACAACTTGTTCGGCGCCAGCCCCCCCAGCGAAGCCACCGTCACGTAGCCCATCTTCTGGAGCACCGGCACCCACTCCTCCGGAATCCCCGCAGCCGTGTAGAGAGCAGGCTCGTCTCGCACCGCCTTCTTCTCCGGCCGCATCTGCGGGAAGAACAACACGTCCTGGATCGACGACTGATCCGTCATGTACATCGTCAGCCGGTCGATCCCGATCCCCAGCCCCGAACAGGTCGGCATGCCGTATTCCAACGCCCGCACGAAGTCCATGTCGATGAACATCGCCTCGTCGTCGCCCTTTTCCGACAGCCGAAGCTGCTCCTGGAACCGCTCCAGCTGGTCGATCGGGTCGTTCAGCTCCGAGTAGGCGTTGCAGAGCTCCTTCCCGTTCACGAACAGCTCGAAACGCTCCGTCAGCGCCGGGTCGTCGCGGTGGCGCTTGCTCAGCGGCGACATCTCGATCGGGTAGTCCGTCACGAAGGTCGGCTGCACCAAATCCGCCTCGCACCGCTCGCCGAAGATGGCGTCGATCAGCTTGCCCTTGCCCATCGTCTCGTCGGTCTCGACCCCCAGCTCGCGGCACGCCGCCCGCAGCTCCTCCTCCGTCTTCCCGGCGATGTCGAAGCCCGTTTTTTCGAGAATGGCATCCCGCATCGTCACCCGCCGGAACGGCGCCCGGAAGTCGATCTCGCGATCCCCCACCCGCACGCGCGTCTCGCCGTCGTGCAGCTCCCGGGCCACCGTCTCCAGCAGCTGTTCCGTGAACTCCATCATCCACCGGTAGTCCTTATACGCCACGTAGAGCTCCATGCAGGTGAACTCCGGGTTGTGCGTCCGGTCCATCCCCTCGTTGCGGAAGTTCTTGCCGAACTCGTAGACCCCCTCGAACCCGCCGACGATGAGCCGTTTGAGGTAGAGCTCCGTCGCGATCCGCAGGTAGAGATCCGTGTCCAGCGAGTTGTGGTGCGTGATGAAAGGCCGTGCCGCCGCCCCGCCCGGAATCGGCTGCAGGATCGGCGTCTCGACCTCCACGTAGCCGTGCTCGTCGAAGAAGCGGCGCATGGTGGCGATGATTTTGGCCCGTTTCAGGAAGGTCTCCTTGATGTGCGGGTTGACGATCAGGTCGAGGTAACGCATCCGGTAGCGCTGTTCCGGGTCGCTGAAGGCGTCGAAGACCTGTCCGTCCTTCTCCTTGACGATCGGCAGCGGGCGCAGCGACTTGCTCAGCACCGTGAACTCGCGGCAGTGCACCGACAGTTCGCCCATGTTGGTGACGAAGGCGAAGCCGCGGATGCCGACGATGTCGCCGATGTCGAGCAGCTTCTTGAAGACGGTGTTGTAGAGCGTCGGATCGCCCTCGGGGCAGATGTCGTCGCGCCGGATGTAGACCTGGATCCGTCCGGTGTGGTCCTGGAGCTCGAAGAAGGCGGCGCTCCCCATGATCCGCCGGCTCATGATGCGTCCGGCGATCCGGATGTCCTGAAATTCAGTGCTCTCCGGGGTATATTTCTCGCGAATCCCGGCGGCCGTGGCGGTCACGGGATAGGCGGCGGCCGGATAGGGCTCGATGCCGAGTTCGCGCAGTTTGTTCATCGATTCGCGGCGCAGGAGCTCCTGCTCGCTGAGTTCCATAGGTTCCATATTGCGGTGTTGATGTTTTTTGTCGTCCGTGGGGTGGTGACCGGCGGGCCGCGTAGCCCGCCGGTGCGCGGCGCAGACGGAGGGCGGTCGTCCCGACACGCTCCGAAGCGCACACCTCACCGCCTGCAAAGGTACGAAAAATCGGCGACAGCTCGATAAAGACGTTGCAGGGTACCGAATAGTTCGTTATATTTGTCCAATCGCAAAAACGCTTCGGGGGAGACTATGATATACGTGTTATTCGTGATTCTGACGTTCGGGATTTCGGCCGCTTTCGGGTGGCTGGCGATTCCGCGGATCGTCATTTTTGCCAAGATGAAACGGCTGTTCGACGAACCGAACAAACGGAAGGTGCACAAGGGGGCCATTCCGCGGCTCGGCGGGTTGTCGTTTTTTCCGGCGGTGCTCTTTTCGTTCGCGTTCGTGCTGGGGCTCAGGTACTATTACGGATACGACGTCTCGATCAACTTGCAGATCGAGCTCCTGACCGAGTTTCTCTTCGTGGTGGCGGGGATGCTGATCCTCTACTTCGTGGGGCTGGCCGACGACCTGATCGGGGTGGGGTATCGGAACAAGTTCGCGGCTCAGATTTTCGCGGCGATCTGTCTGGTTTTCGCGGGGGTGACGGTCTACGATTTTCAGGGGCTGTTCGGGCTCCACCGGCTGCCTTTCCTGCCGGACGCGCTGCTGACGATCGTGGTGGTGGTGCTGACGGTCAATGCGTTCAACCTGATCGACGGGGTGGACGGCTTGTGTTCGGGCTTGGGGACGATCATCCTCTCGACGCTGGGCATTTTCTTTATCTATTACGAGCTTTTCGTCTATGCGATGTTCGCGTTCGGGATGGCGGGGGTGCTGATCGCGTTTTTCCAGTACAATGTGCTGGGGACGCGGCTCAAGGTGTTCATGGGGGATACGGGGTCGTTGACGCTGGGGTATATGATTATTTTCCTGGGACTTAAGTTCGCCAATTTGGGCCATACGACGTTCCAGCCGGTGGGGCTGCATGCTCCGTTGGCGATTCTGCTGGGATTGCTTTTCGTGCCGGTGTTCGACACGTGCCGGGTCTTCGTGAGCCGGATTTCGAGGGGGAAGTCGCCGTTCTATCCGGATCAGAACCACATCCATCACAAACTGTTGCAGCTCAACCGGACGCATTTGCAGAGCACGGGGATTCTGTTGCTGCTGGAGGTTTTCTTCATCCTGTTCAATTTCTTTTTGACGGAGGTTTGCGGTTTGGATTTCGGGTGGGTTTTGCTGGCGGACATTGTTTTGGGGGTTGGGATTAACCTGATCCTCAATCGTCTGATCGATCACTACGGGCGGGCGCTGGGCGAGAACGAGGTGATCCGCAAGCCGTGAGGCGGGATTGCACGGTGCTCGGGTACAGCTGGGGGTAGAGGTTGCCATAGCGCGTAGTATCGCTCCGTCCCTTCGGTGCGCCCATCGGGCGTTTTGTTAGGGTTGTCTTTGCCTTATTAACCGACCGCCGCCCGCGTAGGGCAGTTTCAGACGGGACAAAGCATAGGGCGAGGGATTGGGCTGAGGCTGCCATTTGCCCACCGCGGGCACGCGGGGCCTGCCCGGCCGACGCGTTCGCGCCACGGCGGGCGGCCTTTATTACTTAAAAGCAACCGCGCGCCACGCCTAAAGGAGCGATTCAACTATTTCGGCGGTGAGCCGAATATAGATATCGCGCAGGCGCGCGAAAGAGCGGCGGAGCGACAGCGGAGCCGCAGTGAGGCGGACACGGGGCGGAGAACTGGGCTTTGCTTTGGGCTGTGCCTGTTCTTTGGGCGAGCAGGGGGCTTGGCTTGGGGATGAACTGTGGACTGTGCTCTTGGCTATGTTTTAGGCCGCGAGCGAATAGCTAAGTCCCCGTGACAACGGTCGGCCCGCAGCCCCCGGATGCGGAGGGCCGAAATACTCCGCTCGCGCTCCGTCTTCGTTCTCCGCTGGCTGCGGCCGAAAACAAATAGGCAGTGCTTTTGCGGCTCTACGAGCCGCCGGGGAGCGCGCAGCCCGAACCTGAAAGAATAGGGCATTGCAAAACGGGGCGGGCGCCCGGGAGTGGCCGCAGTGAGCTTGCGAACATTGCGGGCCTCCCGAGGGGGAGGCGTCCGGCCCGCGCGGTTCTACGAACCGCAGGATTCAACTCAAAAGTAGGGTAGAGGCGGTCTTTATTTTAGGGTAGACCCTGCCATCTTTCGAGTGCCGAGCGGCCCCGTTTATTCCGAGAGGCAACGCAACTGAAAACCGCCGGCGCGATTGTACGTGGCAGAAGGAGACATGGCGCCCGTGTAGAATAAAAGTCGCCAACCGTTCGTGCCGCTCACTGCAGAAGACCATACCGTACCGTCTCCGCCGACATTTCCCAGCCCGCCGAACCACTTGTTGTTTCCCGCATCGCGGAAGCCCGGGGCGGGGCCGCTCGGCACTCAAGGGGGAGGTATCTCCACCTAATTATATAGGCGCGGCGCCTTATAGCGGTACCTTATAATAGCAAGAGGCCTCCTGATCGACCGGTCGCCTGGTTGCGAAAAGGCCCAGGGCGGAGCCCTCCGTGCCTCCTACACCTTGAAAACCAACATAACCCCATAAATTCATGGAAAACCAAATCCAACAGTACATCAGCGACTTCATGGCCCGCATCGAAGCGCGCAACCCCGGAGAACCCGAATTTCACCAAGCCGTGCGAGAAGTGGTCGAGAGTCTTGCCCCCTATATCCTCGAGAATCCGGTGCTTCAGAAGATGAAAATCCTCGAACGCATCGCCGAACCCGAACGCATTATTATCTTCCGCGTACCGTGGGTCAACGACCGCGGAGAGGTCGAAATCAACCGCGGATACCGCGTCCAGATGAACAGCGCCATCGGGCCCTACAAAGGGGGGCTGAGGTTCCACGCCTCCGTCAACCTCAGCATCCTGAAATTCCTCGCCTTCGAACAGACCTTCAAAAACGCACTCACCACGCTGCCCATGGGCGGCGGCAAAGGCGGATCCGACTTCAACCCCAAAGGGAAATCCGACGGCGAGGTGATGCGCTTCTGCCAGTCGTTCGCCACCGAACTCCAACGCCATATCGGCGCCGACACCGATGTCCCGGCAGGCGATATCGGCGTGGGAGCCAGAGAGATCGGTTTCCTCTTCGGACAATACAAACGGCTCCGGAACGAATTTACCGGCACCTTCACCGGCAAGGGCTTGGATTGGGGCGGAAGCCCGCTGCGGCCGGAAGCCACGGGATACGGCGTGAGCTACTTCGCTCAGGAGATGCTCGCTACGCGCGGCGACTCTCCGGCGGGGAAAGTCGTGGCCGTCTCCGGATCGGGGAACGTCGCCCAGTACGCCATCCAGAAGATGACCCAGCTCGGGGCCAAGGTCGTAACCGCTTCGGATTCATCGGGATACATCTACGACCCCGACGGGATCGACGCCGATAAACTGGAGTACATCTTCGAACTCAAGAACATCTACCGCGGACGGATCAGCGAGTATGCCGACCGCTATCCCAGCGCGACCTACTACGCCGGCGAACGGCCGTGGGGGGTGAAGTGCGACATTGCCATGCCGTGCGCCACGCAGAACGAACTCAACGGCGAAGATGCGGCCAAACTGATCGCCAACGGCTGTATCTGCGTCGCCGAGGGGGCGAACATGCCCTCCACGCCGGAGGCGGTGCACGCTTTCCAGCAGCACAAACTCCTCTACTCGCCGGGCAAGGCTTCCAACGCAGGCGGGGTGGCGACGTCGGGGCTGGAGATGACCCAGAACTCCGAACGCCTCCAGTGGGCCGCCGAAGAGGTGGACGAAAAACTGCACGCCATTATGCGGAACATCCATGCGGCCTGTCTGCGCTACGGGACGGAGCCGGACGGCTACGTCAATTACGTCAAGGGGGCCAATATCGCGGGGTTCCGGAAAGTGGCGAACGCCATGCTGGCGCAGGGGATCGTATAGGGCGCGGCGGGAGACCGCCGAGGGGGGCGTGGCGGTTTTCGGACACCCGCATACCGGCCGGCCCGTTTTTTTGCTACCTTTGTCCCGAAACTCAAGCATTGCCCATGAATTAAAAACCTCTTTACGACATACATAGAAAAGCGTTAGCTTTACTTTTGTTTCCCAAAATCGCCAATTTTGAAACACACCCGAAAGTAAAGTGGTAACGCTCACGTGGCGACACGTGGGCTTTACTTATTTGGGTGTAAGGTGTTTGGCGATACCTGGAAAACAAATGAGCTTCAAAGGCCCACGCTTTTTATTTCCGGACGAGAACCCTTTTTTATTCACTTAATTAAACACAACGCTATGGAAATGAAACAATTACCGTCGCCAGACGCCCTGAAACGCATCATGATGATGCTTGGAGTGAAATACCTTGTCGGCTGGGGGACGGCGGACGATGAAGAGGCGGCGCAGGAGTGCGGATTCGACGATGTCTGCGAATGGCTGGAAGGCGATATCCTGACCGACTACTTTACGCTGGGCTACGACCCGGAGACGGGCGAGTATCGCTACGACGAGATTCCGGGGGGAGACAACGAGTTTCTGCACTTCGTAGCCGCTCCGAACTACTGTTTCGTGTGCAGCTGTTGCTGCGAGGGGGGCAGACCGCTGCCCCGGGAGGAGATCCCGGCCGAGATTTACGACCGGATCGACGAGGTGGCCGGAACCTGCGCGACTCTCTTCGCCTGGTCGGTGGACGGGAAGACGTGGAACCAGCCGGAGGGATTCGACTGCTCGACGTTCAACGAAACGATCCTGGATCGCTTTTTCGACCGCTTCCCCGATTTCGACGAGGAGCGTTTCCGGCAGGCATGCCCGCTCTGGTATCAGGTCTACAAACAGGTGCCGTTCGACAACGACATGCTGCTGGAATGGGCCCTGCTCAGAGAGCTCTCTCAGGCGGCTCCGGCGACGGCGGCCGGGCTCGAACTGCCGGAGGTCGCGCCTGTCGGGCAGGCTAAGGTGTTGAAGTACTTCGTGAACTACCCGACTGCGCTCCGGGAGGATTACGAGCCGGCGTTGACGGCTGAACATGTCGAGGAGCTGACGGCCAAAGGGCTTTATGCGTTGGCGGCTTACTGTGCGGGCCGCATGGCGGCGGAGCGGCCGGACGATGCGGCGTTGCGGCAGCAGGCGGACGATCTCTACGGGAAGGCGAAGGAGATGGTTGAGAATCAAAAGGATATGGATGATTTGGAGGGGGGTGAAGAGGAGTACGATGGATAGTCGCTCTCCGATCCGGTAGGGTTCGGAGGAGCGGGGAGGCGCGAGGCATGGAAATCTTTTTCCATGCCTCGCTTTGTTTTTCGCGGCGGGGTCTTTATCGGTAGTCTCTATCCTCAAATCCAGCTCTTTGCCTTCCGCGGACACGCGGCCCGTTTATTCCGAGAGGCAACGCAACTGAAGACCGTAGGCACGGCTGTTCGAGCTGCCGGAATCGAGGCGTGTCACATCGAAATTCAAATACATCCCGTTTCCGCCTTTCACTGACGACGAATAGCAGAACCCGCCGTTACCGACACTGGACTGCACGCCCAGAGTATAGCTGCGGTAGCCCGGGGCGGTGCCGCTCGGTACTCGAATCGGGCAGCCTTTACCCCATGGCAGCATTTCTCGGGCTTCCGGCGCGAGTGAATGGGGAGAATGTTTTTGCGGGCCGGAGCCAGCGTGGCCGGAAACGAGCTCCGCGACGTTGCAGGCCTACGCTTGGGGTGGCTCCGGCCCGGGCGGTTCTGCGAACCGCAGGAGCAAAAATAGGGTGAGGCTGCGGGTCACTGAGGGTAGAGATGGCCGGTTCTTGAGGTAACTTTGGGGTAGAGGCTGCCGATTATTTAGGCCGAGGCTGCCCGGTTCGAGTGCCTCTCTTCTCCGTTTATTCCGAGAGGCAACGCAACTGAAGACCGTAGGCACGGCTGTTCGAGCTGCCGGAATCGAGGCGTGTCACATCGAAATTCAAATACATCCCGTTTCCGCCTTTCACTGACGACGAATAGCAGAACCCGCCGTTACCGACACTGGACAGCACGCCCAGAGTATAGCTGCGGTAGCCCGGGGCGGCAGATGGAGCGTACTCCAGAGGCACTCAAAAGCCGGCGGCCGAGGGAGGGTCTTTCCGAAAAAGTCACTATCTTTAACCGTCCGACCGGGAGACCGACTCTCCCCGTCGGGCGGAATCCTTTGGAATACTAACCCTATTAAAAACCATTTAACCTCTTGATGAATACCGATTTGCGCGCTATCGCCGAACAGTTTCGCATCGACGGCGACGTCCGGACGGTGCGTCCGCTGGGCGAAGGATTTATCAACGACACCTTCCTGATCGAAACCGAGGCTGACAATACCCCGAACTACATCCTGCAACGGAAAAACCGCCATATTTTCACCGACATCCCGGCCATGATGGAGAATATCCGCCGGGTGACCGACCACCTGAAAACCAAGATCAAGGCTCGGGGCGGCGATCCACGGCGCGAGGCGCTCACTGTCACGCCGACAAAGGACGGAGAACTCTATTTCCTCGACGCTGAGGGAGAATATTGGGCCGCTTGCGAATTTATCGCCGATACGGCGGCGTATCAGCAGGCCGATACGCCGGAACTCGCTTTTCAGGGCGGAAAGGGGATCGGGCTGTTTCAGGCGATGCTGGCCGATTTCCGGGAGCCGCTGACCGATATTCTGCCCGGATTCCACAATATCCGATATCGTTTCCGGCAGTGGGACGAGACGCTGGCCGAAGACCGCGTGGGGCGTGTCAAAGAGGTGGCCCGGGAGATCGGCTGGATCGAGGAGCGGAGGGAGGAGATGCTCCGGTTCTGGTCGTTGGTCGAAACGGGCGTGATTCCGACGCGGGTGACGCATAACGATACGAAAATCAATAACATCCTGTTCGACGGCAAGACGGGGGAGGTGTTGTGTGTGATCGACCTCGATACGGTGCTCTCGGCGACGTGTCTCAACGACTACGGCGATGCGATGCGGTCGTACACCAATACGGGGGCGGAGGATGATGCGGATCTCGACCGGGTGTCGATGGATATCGCGATTTTCAAGGCCTATACGGAGGGGTATCTCTCTGAGGCTCATGCTTTCCTGACGCCGGAGGAGGCGGAGTACCTCGCTTTTTCGGCCCGGTATATCACCTACGAACAGGTGCTGCGGTTTCTGATGGACTACATTGACGGTGACCGATACTACAAGGTGAAGTCGCCGGAGCACAACCTGGTGCGGACGCGGGCGCAGTACCGGCTGTTGCAGAGTATGGAGGCGCAGTATGCGGATATGCAGCGGATTGTAAAAGAAATATTGGAACGGTATGCTTAAGATTCGGAAAATCGAGGCGGGGAGCTCGCTGGAGGGGCTCCCGATGCAGGAGGTGGCGTGCAACAACTGGGCGGCGGAATATCCGTATGCGCCGCGGGTGAGGTTTGCGGCGGGGCATGACGGGGAGAGGCTGCTCTTGCGATTCGAGGTGGAGGAGGGCTGCACGATGGCGAGGGTCGCGGAGGACAACGGGCCGGTGTGGACGGATTCGGCGGTGGAGTTCTTCATCTCGTTCGACGAGAGGGGGTACTATAACTTTGAGTTCAACTGCATCGGGCGGGCGCTGCTGGGGTTCCGGAAGACGAAACCGGAGGTGCGGCATGCGGATGAGGAGGTTATGGGGCTGATCGTGCGGCGGGCGTCGCTGGGCGGGGAGCCGTTTGAGGAGCGGAGGGGGGATAATCGATGGACGCTGGAGGCGGAGATTCCGGCGGGGGCGTTCTTCGCGCACGATTTCGGCTCGCTGGACGGGCTGCGGGCGCGGGCGAATGTCTACAAGTGCGGGGATGATCTCTCGCAGCCGCATTTCCTGTCGTGGAGGCCGATCGGCACGGAAAAACCGAATTTCCATGTGCCGGAATACTTCGGCGAGGTGGAGTTCGAGGCGTGAGCGGCGTGCGACAGAGAACGGGAGACAGAGTAGGGCAGAGGCTGCCGCAGCGAAACGCAGTTTCGCCCGTCCACGGGACGTGGGGCCCGCGCGGCCCGAGCGCAGTACCCTCTTGTAGGACAGCCGCGCGCCTCGCCTTTAAGAGGGAAATCGTCAAAACTCGCTTGCGTGTTTTGACAAGATTTCCCAAGGCGCGCGAATAAAGAGCTGGGCCGAGCAGATTAAGCGATACGCAGTATCGCTCCGTCCCGCCGGGGTCACCCGGACGCCGCCCGCGCAGGGCAGTTTCAGGCGGGTCAAAGCTCGACCGCGCGCGACCGCTGGAGAAGGAAATCATTCAAACGCGTTGTTCGCGTTTGAATAAGATTTCCGCCAGCGCGCGGACAGAGAATAGGGGTAGAGGCTGCCAGTTGAAATGCGCCAGCATTTCCCGTCCACGGGACGTGGGGCCCGCGCGGCCCGAGCGCAGTACCCTCCTGTAGGACAGACGCGTGCCCCGCCTAAAGAAGCGATTCAACTATTTCGGCGATAGCCGAATATAGATGAATCGCGCAAGGCGCGCGAAAACGCGGCGGAGCGACAGCGGAGCCGCAGTGAGGCGGACACGGGGCGGAGAACTGGGTCGAGCTTGGGGCTGTGTCTGTTCTTCAGGCGCGAAAACCGCAATCGGTTTTCGCGCCGCGCTGGGCCGAGCTGTTGGCTGAGCTTTTGCGGCTCGCAGAGCCGCCGGGCTTGCGGCGGGGCATCTTTGATGCCCGGGCCGGACGCCGCAGCCCGCACCCGACAGAATTGGACGAAAGTCCGAAACCAAATGGGCCGAGCTTCTGCGGCTCTTTGAGCCGCGCAGTTCGCCGCCACCCCACGCGGTGGGCTGTAACTTGTCGGAGCTCGTTGCTGCTCTCCGCTGGTGGCGAACTGCTATAGGTTGAGAGCGAGTAGCGCGGTTCCGAGAGGAATCGCCGTCCTCGGCGAGGGCGACGCTTTAGCGGCGCGAGGGGGGCGCGCCGAGGACGAATAGCTGTGCTCTTGCGACTCGCAGAGTCGCGCGGGCCGGACGCCTCCCACCGGGAGGCCCGCAACACGCCGCTCGCGCGTCGAGAGTTGCTGCTCCTCCCGGGCGTCCAACTCACTTCATCCAAGAGCGTGAATGATACGGGCCGGAGCCAGCGTAGCCGGAAACGAGCTCTGCGACGTTGCAGGCCTACGCCGGAGGTGGCTCCGGCCCGGGCGGTTCTGCGAACCGCAGGATTCAATTCAAAAGTAGGGTAGAGGCTGTCTAATATTGGGGTAGAGGCTGCCATTAAAACGCCCTTTGGGCGCGTTTATTCCGAGAGGCACCGCAACGGAAACCCATGGGCGCGGCTGTCCGAGTTGCTGGTGAGGAGGTGCTGCGAAAAGAAATTCAAGTCCAGACCGTAGACACCGCCCGTAACGGAAGACCAGCTGAACCCGGTGTAGCCGACGCCCATCAGATCGCCCGAGTTCGAAAGGCGGTTGCCCGGGGCGGGGACGAGGGGCTGGCGAAAACGAGACGGGGCGCCGCAAATGGGTTCCCTAAACGGGTGGGCTCTTGCTTAAAAACCGGGGGCTGAGACGGGCATGAGGGCTGCGCGCGGTGTGGAGCGAAAAGGAAGACGCCGAGTCGCGCCCACTTTGGGTCGACTCGGCGTCTGCTCGATACGGCAGGCTACTGCGCTTTCCGGGCGGTGGTGTTCTTGACCGAGGCGGTCTTGGCGCCGCTCACTTTCGGTGTCCGCTGGGTGGCGCTGCTCTTGGGGGCTGCTTTCGTGCCGGTCTTTGTCGTTTTGGCCGACTTCGGCGCTTCGGTGGTCGGTTCGCCTCCTTCGGCAGGAGCTTCGTCGGCGGCTGTGAAGCGGGTCATCCCGGCGGCGATCAGGAGATTGTACCACTGGGCGATCTTCTTGATGTCGGACTGGTGGACGCGTTCGGTGTCGTAGTCCGGAAGCACGGAGGAGATGAAGGTGCGCAGTTCGTCGGGGCTGGATTTGGAGGTCACGGCGACGGATTGGCCGCTCTGCCGGTCGTAGATGGTCTGAAACAGATCGCCCAGCGGCACTTCGGACGAGGTGGTGAAGATGGCGATGTCGCCCAGGGCGCTCACTTTGGTCGTGCCGCCGACCATGGTACGGCGGCCGTCAGCCAGCGATTCTACGATAATCCCCCCTTTGCCTTGTGCCACGTAGCGGTAGAGACCCGGGGTGCCGGATACGGCTAAAATCTCTTTCAGTTCCATAACGTATTGGTTGTCTTGTAGTTTTTCTGGTTCGTCGAGGCGGCTCGATGGGCTGCCTTGCGGGGAACAAAGGTAGCAAAATTTCCTAATTCCGGATGGCGGCGGTTTCGCGGCACAGGGTGGTGTGGAGGGCGAGCACTTGAGGGATCAGCAGTTGTCGGTCGTCGGCGGTGAGGGTGAAGTCGGCGTAGGAGGCGCGTTGGGGATCGCTCAGCTGGGCGGAGATCCGGGCGCGGGCGGCGGTGGGGGTGGTCCGGTCGCGTTGGATAATCCGTTGGAGGCGAATGGGTTCGGGGGCGGTGACGGTGACGATGCGATCCATCAGCCGGTGGGCGCCGGATTCGATGAGGATGGCGGCTTCTTCGACGATGTAGGGGGGGGGCGAGGGATGTCGAGCCCACTGGGCGGCCCAGTGTTCGAAGTCGCGTTCGACGGCGGGGTGTACCAGGCGGTTCAGGGCGGCGAGGCGGTCGGGGTGGCCGAATACCTGGCTGGCGAGATAGGGTCGGTTGAGTTTCGTGGTCTGATTCTCAGTGATATATGTTTCTTGGCCGAAGTGGCGGACGATGGCTTCCTGCAAGGAGGGGTCGTGCTCCATGAGCCGACGGGCGGCGAGGTCGGCGTTGTAGACGGGGATGCCGAGGAGTTGCAGGAGCCGGCCGACGGTGCTTTTGCCGCTGCCGATGCCGCCGGTCAGGCCGATGCGCAGGGGAGGAGGAGGGGTCATGGCCGGCGGGTGAAGAAGGTTTCGACGTCTTGGGGTTCGATGCGCAGGATTTCGGTGCCGAGGGGTAGGGAGTCGATCCGCACTTCGCTGCGGCCGCTGGGCTGGTGGAGGGCGTCGCGGTAGTCGACGTAGGCGTGGAGTTGCTCTTCGCGAATCCGTTCGTAGTCGCGGAGGGGGACGTTCAGGGTCACGCGCACGCGCCCGGGAATGACGATGGCTTGGGTCTGTTTCTCGAGGTGTTGGATCCGGACGGGGAGGTCGAGGGTGTGCTGGGTGTAGGGTACGATGTCGATGCGGTAGTCGGTCTGGCGTTCGGAGAGCAGGGTGCCGGCGGGGGGGGTGAGTTCGATGTGGCCGCTGAGGGTGCCTTGGGCGTCGCTGATCCGACGGGGGCGGGTGTAGATGCCGGAGAGGCTGTCTAAAAGGCTCCGAGGGCCGCGAACGTCGACGGAGTCGGGACGGAATCGGGGCTGGCCGATGGGCATGTGTTGCCGGGCGGGGAGGATGTCGATGCGGCTGAGGATGGCCATCCGCCGCGTTTCGACGGGCGATACGCGGATGGTGAGGGCGGTGTCGAGGATTTCGAGGATTCGGAGCTCTTTCCCGGAGGCGGCGAGGGCGCCGGTCAGGGAGGTCTTATCGATCCGGAAGAGTTCGTCGCTCTCGGGAACGGGAACCAGGGTGAGTTGGGACATGGGGATCACGAGGCGGTCGGCCAGGTGCAGTTTGTGGGCGAGGAGTTTGCTCCCGACGCCTTCGGCGCGGCAGTGGATGGTGGTGCGGGGCTGGTCGATCCACAGCCGGGAGGAGAAGTCGTTGGTCACTTCGACGGAGAGGGGGATCTCGGTGGTGTAGCGGTAGCCGAGTTGGGTGATGTACCACAGTAGGGCGGAGATGACCAGAAAGATCCAAAAACTGGGCTTGATATAGTGGGTGATGCGGTTGAGTTTCATGGCGGGGCAAAGATAGGGAAAATGGGGGTAGGGTGGCGCGGGGTTCGTGGGGCTTTTTGAGGGATTTCCGAGGGAGTTTTGAGGGGGCGCTCTGACAAGGGGCGGGGGTGTTGCTTTTGCGGTTCTTCGGCCCGCTTTGGGGTAGAGGCGGCGGGTCGGTTTGGTTGAGGCGGCCTTTATTTAGGGTAGACCTGGCCGTTGGTTCGGGTAGAGGCTGCCTTGTATTTAGGCTAGAGACCCGGCTAGTTGCTTGGGGTAGAGGCTGTTTCTTGGGGTAGTTCCAGCCTCTTGCCCACCGCGTGCCTCTCGTCCCCGTTTATTCCGAGAGGCAGCGCAACTGAAAACCGTAGGAGCGGCGGTCGGAGTGGCTGGAGTTGAAATAGTGGGTGCGGTATGCGATGTATTGGGCGGATGTGTCGTCGGTGGATGAAGACCAACTGGCGCCGTGTTCGCCGGCGCTGTCCATCGCGCCTTCGCCGCTGCCGCGGAAGCCCGGGGCGGTGCCCGCAGGGCGTTTTGTTGGCTGTCTTTATCCTACTTTGGTTTGACCTTAGCGGGTCGGACGCCCGGGAGGTGTCGCAATTCTCGACGCGCGAGCGGCGTGTTGCGGGCCTCCGCGGCGGGAGGCGTCCGGCCCGCGCGACCCGTTGGGTCGCAAGAACTCCGCCACCAGCACCGCCCTATTTTGGTTTCGGGCTGCGGCGTCCGGCCCGGGCATCAGAGATGCCCCGCCGCAAGCCCGGCGGTTCTACGAACCGCACTACTCGCTCTCAGTTCAAGCGGTCGAAGCCTACGGGGTTTGGGGTAGAGGCTGGCAGCAAAAGACACTGTGCGTCCCTCCGCGGTCGGAGGCTTCGGCCCGCGCGGCTCTACGAGCCGCAGGAGCTCGGCTCCAAAAATCAGTCCAAACCACGGCCAAAGGTTCAACCCAATTCTTCCAGTTTCGGGCTGCGCATTCTCCGGGTAGACTGAAGGCCCAGCGCGTCTCCCCCCACACCACTAAAGGTCGCAACAACTTTCTATCGAGTTCGGCCTGTCGCCCACCCCCCGAGCGGCTTCGCCGCTGGGCGAACAGGCCGGCGACCCAAAGGGTCGCAAGAGTTCAGCCCAATCCACCGCCTCAATTTTGCGAGGTTCGCCGCCAGCGGCGAATGCAACGAGCTTTGTCGAGTTGCAGTCCGCCGCATGGGGTGGCGGCGAACTGCGCGGCTCTGCGAGCCGCAGAAGCTCGGCCCAAAGCAAGGCCCAAATCCAAGCCCCACTCTCGGCCCAGCGCGGCGGGAAAACCAACTACGGTTTTCGCGCCCGAAGAACAGGCGCAGCCCAAAGCACAGCCCAGTTCTCCGCCCCGCGTACACCTCACTGCAGCTCCGCTTTCGCTCCGCCGCATTTGCGTCGCCCGCTGGGATTTCATCTCGATTTTGCTAACGCAAAACGAGCGAAATCCCCATTTAGGCGTGGCGCGCGATCTGGACACTGCCCCGGCTGAAACTGTTCTCTTTGTGAACAAAGAGAACCAGAAAAACTTTAGACGGATGCTAACGCATCCTAAAGCTGCCGACGGCCCAACCTTTTTTCCGCGCTCCTTGGGAAATCTTGTCAAAACGTGCCAGCACATTTTGACGATTTCCCTCCTAAGGCGTGGCGCGCGTCTGTCCGACAGGAGGGTACTGCCCTCGGGCCGCGCGGGCCCCACGTCCCGTGGACAGGAAATGCTTACGCATTTCCACTGGCCGCCTCTATCCCTGTTCTCTGGCCGCGCGCTGGCGGAAATCTTATTCAAACGCGAAACACGCGTTTGAATGATTTCCTACTCCAGCAGTCGCGCGCGGTCGAGCTTTGTCCTGCCTGAAACTGCCCTCGGGCCGGACAGGCCCCGCGTGCCCGCGGTGGGCAGTGGGCTGTGTTGGCCCAAATTTTCGCCTCGTTCTTTGTCCGCGCGCCTGAGGCTGTAGGAGGCGTCGCTTTTACAAGACGTTCACTTCTTTCGAAAGGAGGATCCCGAATTTCGATTCTACGTCGGCGATGATCTGGTCGGAAAGTTGCAAAATCTCCTGGGCGGTCGCGCCGCCTAAGTTGATCAAGACCAAGGCCTGGCGAGGATGGACGCCGACGGTGCCGCTCCGGAAACCTTTCCAACCCGCCCGGTCGATCAGCCACCCGGCGGCTACTTTCACGCTGCCCTCCTCGCCTGTCGGGTAGAGGGGCAGGTCGGGATGTCGTGACTTCAACGCCTCGGCCTGAGCGACCGGTATCACGGGGTTCTTGAAAAAACTCCCGGCGTTGCCCGATACGGCCGGATCGGGGAGCTTCTCGTTCCGGATCGCTGTCACGGCGGAGCGCACGTGAGAGAGGCTCGGGCCGCCGAGGAGCGTCACCCGGTCGTGCAGGTCGCCGTACCTTATATTATAGGTGTACCCCTCCTGTTCCGGAGTGAGGCGGAATTCGACGGCGGTCACGATGGCGCGACCCCGAAGAGGGCCTTTGAAGATGGATTCCCGGTAGCCGAAAGCGCAGGAGGAGGAGGAAAGACGGACGGTTTCGAGACGCTCTGTGTCGAAGTATTCCACGGTCTCGATGGTGTCTTTGGCTTCGGAACCGTAGGCGCCGATGTTCTGAACCGGGGCGGCGCCCACGTATCCGGGAATGGCGGAGAGGTTCTCCAGACCGCCCAGGCCGCGTTCCACGCTCCAGGCGACGAGGTCGTCCCAAACGACGCCGGCGTCGGCTCGAACCAGGGTGGGCTCGACGAGGGTGATCCGGGAGCCGGTCGGGTGGAGGATCAGGCCGGGGAAATGGCCGGTCAGGATCAGGTTGCTGCCGCCGCTCACCACGTACCAGGGCCAGCGGTTCGTCCGGCAGGTCTCGATGAGGCTGCGAAGCTCTTCGGTATCGCGGAATTCGGCCCAGTGGGCGGCGCGGGCTTCCAGACCGAAGGTGTTGTGGGCGAGAAGGGCATAATTCTCGGATATTTTGTTCATCTTTTCGGGTCGATTGGGGTTTGTGTGTGCAAATTTAAAAATAATGACTAACTTCGAGGACGATTATTCCTTTTTAGATATGGCTGTATTTACTCAGAACGACTTGGAGCGGATGGCGGCTCGGGGGACGGATTGGGAGCGGGTGGAGGAGCAGTTGGAGAATTTCAGAAGCGGGTTTCCGTTCCTGAAAATCGACCGGGCGGCGGTGGCGGGGGACGGGATTATGAAGCTCGATCCGGAACGGGCGCAGGTGTTGGCGGGGCTGTACGGACGGGCGGTGGCGGGGTTGGAGGTGGAGAAGTTCGTGCCGGCGTCGGGGGCGGCGTCGAGGATGTTCAAGGAGTTGTACGAGTATGTGGCGGAGGGGAAGGGGAGCGCGACGGTGGAGAGGGTGTTGTCGGGGATCGAACGGTTTGCGTTCTATGAGGAGCTGGTGGCGCTGGGGGGAGATATGAAGGATCCGAGGGCGGTGGTGGCGGCTATGGTGGAGGGGGATGCGGCGGCGGGGACGGGTTTGGGGCTGGGGAGCAGGCCGAAGGGGCTCATCAAGTTCCACCGGTATGGGGACGGGGGGCGCACGGCGATGGAGGAGCATTTGGTGGAGGTGGCGCTCTATGGCGGAAATCCGGCGAGGATCCATTTTACGGTGTCGCCGGAGCATATGGAGGATTTCAAACGTCTGGTGGAGGAAAAAAGCGCGGGGTTTGCGGCGAAGTACGGGGTGGAGTATGAGGTCTCGTTCTCGGTGCAGGAGCCGGGGACGGATACGGTGGCGGTGAATCCGGATAATACGCCGTTCCGGGTGGGGGATGCGGGCGGAGAGGGGGAGATTCTTTTCCGGCCGGGGGGACACGGGGCGTTGATTGAGAATCTGAACCGGATCGATGCGGATTTGATCTTTATCAAAACGGTGGACAATGTGGTGCCGGATCACTTGAAGGAGGATACGGTGCTGTATAAGAAGGCGTTGGGGGAGGTGGCGCTGGAGTTGCAGCAGCAGGTGTTCCTCTACCTGAAGAAGATCGATTCGGCGGGCTTCGCGGCGGAGGGGGATTTCCGGAAGGAGGTGTGGCGGTTTGTCGAACGGGCGTTGTGTTACCGCTTTCCGGAGGGGTTCGAACCGACGCTGGAGGATTTGAGGCGGGTGTTGGATCGGCCGATCCGGGTGTGCGGCATGGTGCGGAACGAGGGGGAACCGGGCGGGGGGCCGTTCTGGGCGGAGACGTCGATGGGGGTGCGGGGGGCGCTGTCGCTCCAGATTGCGGAGTCGTCGCAGATCGATCCGGAACACCGGACGGCTTTGATGGGGGGTGGGACGCATTTCAATCCGGTGGATCTGGTCTGTGCGGTGCGGGATTTCAGGGGGAGGAAGTTCGACCTCGCGCGGTTTGTGGATAAGAGGACGGGATTCATCTCGGAAAAAAGCAAGGACGGACGGGCACTCAGGGCGCAGGAGTTGCCGGGGCTCTGGAACGGGGCGATGGCGGACTGGACGACGGTCTTCGTGGAGGTACCGATCTCGACGTTCGCGCCGGTCAAGACGGTGGCGGACTTGCTCCGACCGCAGCATCAGTAGCGGTTGGCGGGGGACTTGTTTGGTGGGGGGAGGATTTCCGCCAGCGCGCGGACAGAGGGTTGGGCCGTGGCTGCCCACTCCGAGTGCCGGGAGGCACCGCCCGCCCGGCGGACGCGTTCGCGCCACGGCGGGCAGCCTTTATTATTTCAATGCAAACGTGCGCCCTGCCTAAAGGAGCGATTCTGCTATTTCGGCGGTGAGCCGAATATAGATGAATCGCGCAAGGCGCGCGTTTGATAGAAGAAGTGGATCAAAGCTCGACCGCGCGCCACGCCTAAAGAGGGAAATCGTCAAAACTCGCTTGCGTGTTTTGACAAGATTTCCCAAGGCGCGCGGTCAAACGGTGTGTGAAATTCGTCGCCCGCTCGCCTAAAAGGGCATATTCTGCCGGTTGGCACTCGGCCAATCCGGCAAGATATGCCGCGGGCGACGGCAAGCGTGGCGGAGCGCAAGCGGAGCCGCAGTGGGGTAGACACGGGGCAGAGAACTGGGTCGTGCTTTGGGCTGTGCTGTTCTTCGGGCGGGAAAACCGGTTACGGTTTTCCCGCCGTGCTGGGCCAAGCTTTGGGCTGGAATTTGGGCCGAGAGCGAGTAGCGCGGTTCTTCGAACCGCCGGCCTCGTCGCCCAGCGGCTTTGCCGCTTGGGGGGATGGGCGACAGGCCGAACACGACAGCTTTGGGCGGTGAACGAGGTGTTGCTTTTGCGACCCAACGGGTCGCGCGGGCCGCAGCCTCCCGCAGCGGAGGGACGCAACTGACGTTGCTTTTGGCCCCGCAGGCTTCGTCCGCTTGAACTGAGAGCGAATAGCGCGATTCCTTGAGGAATCGCCGTCCTCTTATTGGGGTAGAGGCTGCCCAATCGGAGTGCCCGAAGGCACCGGCGCGGGGGGCGCTCCGAGGACGAACCTCGCAAAACGGGGGCGGTGAATGGGGCATTGTAGTTGCGACTCGCAGAGTCGCGCGGGCCGGCGCCACCCCCGGTGTAGGGCCGCAATCTCGCAGAGCTCGTTGCGCCCACGCTGGCTCCGGCCGCCAAAGTCGCAATAAAATAGGATAGAGGCGGCCGCTTGGGGTAGTTCCAGATAGCTTTTGGGTAGAGGCGGCCAGTTACTTAGGGTAGTTCCAGCCCTTTGCCCACCGCGGGCACGCGGCACCGTTTATTCCGAGAGGCAACGCAACTGAACACCGAAGGAACGGTGATCTGCGTAGCAAGGATTAAGGGTAGTCGTAGTAAAACGTAAAAACGGACTGCTAAATTTATCGGTTGTGGCCGAGGACCAACTGAAGCCGTTACCGCCGACGAGGTTTAATGCTCCGCTTGTATTCGGGCCGCGGTAGCCCGGGGCGGGGCTCCGTTTATTCCGAGAGGCAACGCAACTGATAACCGTTGGCACGGTAATACGCATAGCTGGGGTTAAGCCACGGTGCACTGAAATGCAGGTTATGGCTGCGAATATTGTTCGTCTTGGAAGACCAAACATATCCGTAGCTACAGACAAAGTGCAGGGTACCATTGGCATCGCTGCGGTAGCCCGGGGCGGAGAGATGAAACCGAATACGGACATAAAGTGGAAATAAATACGCATCATATTCAGACGGATCATGGAAAACAAATTGCAAGAACTCACCGAAAAACTCTATAACGAGGGACTTTCGAAAGGGCGGGCCGAGGCGGAAGCGGTGCGCGAACAGGCCAAACGGGAGGCCCAACGCGTGGTGGCCGAGGCGCAGGAAAAGGCGAAGGAGATTGTCGCGGCGGCGGAGAAGGCGGCCGAACAGTTGGTGGCCAATGCCGAAAACGAGGTGAGGATGGCGGCCGGACAGCTCAAAAGCGCACTCAGGCAGCAGATCGAGGGAATGGTGCAGATGGAGGTCGTGACGCCGAAGGTGGCGGAGGCGTGGAGGGATGGCTCTTTTATCAAGGAGCTCGCGGTGCAGGCGGTGGCGCGGATGGATCCCGCACAGGGACTCGGGGTCGTGCTGCCGGAGGCACAGGGGGGAGAGCTCGTCGAGGCGGTCAGGAGTGCGCTGGCCGAACGTTTCGGGGCGGAAAACGGGATAGAGGTCTGGACGGATGCACGGGTGAAAGTGCCGTTCCGGATTGCTGTCAGGGAGGGGGGATATTATATCGGGTTCTCGGATGCCGATTTCGACGCGTTGTTCCGTTCGTACCTGCGGCCGAAGGTGGCGGGGCTGTTGTTCGGGGATGAGGCGGCGGAGAAGAAGTAGTTTTTGTCTTTTAGGATCAGCGAATTATGCAGTATTACTATCTGGTGGCGGGCCTGACGGAGTATCCGTTCGATATAGAGGCGGCTGCGGCGGGGGGGCTCAAAATCGATGTGCCGGAGATCAAACGGACGATCCTCGGGGAGTTGGCGCCGGCGGATCGGAGGGCCGTGGAGCTCTTGTACACGTACTACGATATTCTGAATATCGTGGGGTATGTCAAGCGGACGGGGCTGCCGTTCAATGTGCTGGGGAATCTCTCGCACAAGGAGGTGGCGCTGCTGGTGGATCGCACGGTCGAGGGGGAGGGTGAAGGCACGCTGCTGCCGGAGGAGTTGGCGGCGAGGGAGGAGGAGCTGGATGTTCCGGCGGCGATCAGGGCGGTGGTGGAACGATTCCGGGGAGGGCAGGCCGAGGAGGGGGCGGGAGAGTTGGCGCCGCTGAGTGTCGAGGACTTGGAACGGGAGCTGTTCCTGAATTTCTACCGGGTCTGCGAGGGGACGGCGGAGGGGAGCGGATGGTTCGGGCTCGTGGCGAGGTTGCCGGAGTTCTTGCGGCGGTGGGCGGAGTATGACCGGACGGTGCGCAATATCGTGGCGGCCTACAAGGCGAGGCAGCTGGGGTGGCCGGCGGAGGTCAGGGCGAGGATGATCGTGGAGGAGCGGCAGGAGCTCAGAGAGGCGTATGTCAGCGGGCTGGCGCAGGATTTCGGGATGAGGGATCGTTTTCCGTACACGGAGGAGGTGTTGCAGGTCTTGGAGACGGAGGATTTCGTGGAACGAGAGCGGAGGATGGATGCGCTGCGGGTGAGGATGGCGGACGACTTGGCGGAGCAGGACTATTTCGGGGTGGGGAGGGTGATGGATTACCTGATCCGGTTGAATATTCTCTATCGCTGGACGGCGTTGGAGGCGGGACGGGGACGGGAGGAGTTTCGAGAACTGGTGGCGGGGCTCACGGAGGCGGAGGCGATCGGAAGGGCCACGGCGAGGCGGTGAGGGGCGGGGGAGCGGATTGAAAATGTAAAAATGAATAGAACCATACTATGAAAACTACGGGTGAAGTGATCGGCATTATTGCCAATCTGGTCACGGTGAAAACGTCGGGGCCGGTGTCACAGAACGAAATCTGCTACATCTTGATGGACGGAGGGGTCAGACTCATGGCCGAGGTCATCAAGGTGATCGGAGACCGGGCTTATGTGCAGGTGTTCGAGAGCACCAGGGGTTTAAGGGGAGGGACGCGCGTCGAGTTCGAGGGGCATATGCTCGAGGCGACGCTCGGGCCGGGGATTCTGACCCGCATCTACGACGGTTTGCAGAACGACCTGAAGGCGATGGAGGGGGTGTTCCTCAAGCGGGGGGAGTACAATGCGCCGCTGGATTTCGAGTCGAGATGGGACTTTACGCCGCTGATCGCTGCTGAAAATCAGGAGGTCAGGGCGGGCGACTGGCTGGGGTGGGTGCCGGAGGGGTGGTTGCAGCACAAGATCATGGTGCCGTTCAAAATGGAGGGGGTGTATCGGCTGAAGTGGATTGCGACGGCGGGGAATTACAAGATTACGGACGTGATCGCCACGGTGGTGGATGCGGACGGGGTGGAGCACGGGTTGTCGATGATGCAGCGGTGGCCGGTGAAGGTGCCGATCACGGCGTTCAGGGACAAACCGAGGCCGTTCAGGACGATGGAGACGGGCTTCCGGGCGATCGATACGTTCAACCCGATTGCAGAAGGGGGGACGGGGTTCATTCCCGGGCCGTTCGGGGCGGGGAAGACGGTGTTGCAGCACGGGATTTCGAAGCAGGCCAATGCGGATGTCATCATTATTGCGGCGTGCGGGGAGCGGGCCAATGAGGTGGTGGAGACGTTCGTCGAGTTCCCGGAGCTGGACGACCCGAGGACGGGCAGGAAGCTGATGGAGCGGACGACGATTATCGCGAATACTTCGAACATGCCGGTGTCGGCGAGGGAGGCGTCGGTGTATACGGCGATGACGCTGGGGGAATACTACCGGGCGATGGGTTTGAAAGTGTTGCTCTTGGCGGACTCGACGTCGCGGTGGGCGCAGGCGCTGAGGGAGATGTCGAACCGGTTGGAGGAGTTGCCGGGGCAGGATGCCTTCCCGGTGGACTTGTCGGCGATCATTTCGAACTTCTACGCGCGGGCGGGCTTCGTCTACCTGAATAACGGGGAGACGGGGTCGGTGACTTTCATCGGGACGGTGTCGCCGGCGGGGGGGAACCTCAAGGAGCCGGTGACGGAGTCTACGAAGAAGGCGGCGAGGTGTTTCTATGCGCTGTCGCAGGCCAGGGCGGACTCGAAGCGCTATCCGGCGATCGACCCGCTGGAAAGCTATTCGAAGTACCTGGAGTATCCGGAAATCATCGGCTATCTGGACGAGCACTACGGGGGGGATTGGGTGACGAAGGTGCTGGCGTCCAAGTCGATGGTGCAGCGGGGAAAGGAGGCGTTCGAACAGATCAACATTCTGGGGGACGACGGGGTGCCGGTGGAGTATCACGACAGGTATTGGAAGTCGGAGCTGCTGGACTTCATCATTCTGCAACAGGACTCGTTCGATGCGACGGACGCGAACTGTCCGATGGAGCGGCAGGTCTATATGTTCAATCTGGTGATGGACATTTGCGGCCGGACGTTCAAATTCAAGGATTTCGAGGAGTGTGTGGCGTACTACAAGCGGCTCATCAACGAGCTGCGGCAGATGAACTTCTCGGCGTTCGAGGGGGAAGATTTCCGCAGGCATTACGAAGCGGTGCAGGATATCCTCAAGGAGCAACAGCAATAGCGCGGGATTGATTATGGTGGACGAAACACAGATCGAGACGATGACCATTCGGCTGTTCGACGAGTGCGAGGGAGGGGACGGGACCGAGGAGACGCGGGTGCACTTGGCGAATCAGCGGGAGTTTCCGCCGATTCACATCGTCAGCGGTCGGATGAAAGGCTTTCCGGCCATCCGGCTGATGGCTACGGCAGGGGTGGCGCTCCGGCCCAATCGGGTGGAGATGAAAGACGGATCGGTCCGGGAGGTGCCGGTGGAACTCGTGCTGGCGATCCGCGACGAACGGATCGATACGCTGGCGCATCTGGCTTATGCCTGTGCGTTGGACGGGGGGACGGTCAGGCCGGGGATCGTATTTAAAAATACGGTCGAACTGCCGGGATCGGAGCTCAAACATTGTTTCCTTGCGGAACCGTTCATGTGGGACGACGGGGCGGTCTTTTCCAGAGGATACACCCTCGAGGGCGGGACGGAACGGATACTGTGGCTGCAGGCCGTGCCGATTACGGATCGGGAGTTGGAATACATCGTGGAACGGGGCGTCGACGACTTCTGCGAGGCGATGGAACGGGAGGATCCGGACCTGACGGATCCGGAACGGACATCGTTCCTTTGATACATTCGGGATTGAGAATTAAAAACACAGATCATATGGAGACACAGGGATTTCAGAAGATATACACGCAGCTGACGGCGATTACGAAAGCGACGGTGACGCTGCGCGCGGAGGGGGCGGCGAACGATGAACTGGCGATGGTGGGGGGGCGTTTGGCGCAGGTGGTGAAGGTGGCGGGGGATGCGGTGACGTTGCAGGTGTTTGCGGGGACGGAGGGGATTCCGACCGATGCGGAGGTGGTGTTCCTGCACCATCCGCCGATGCTCAAGGTGAGCGACCAGCTGGCGGGGAGGTTCTTCAACGCTTACGGCGAGCCGCTGGACGGGGCGCCGATCGAGGGCGAGGAGCGCGAAATCGGGGGGCCGACGGTCAATCCGTATCGACGGATGCAGCCGAGCGAGCTGATTGCCACGGGGATTGCGGGGATCGACCTCAATAACACGCTGGTGTCGGGGCAGAAGATTCCGTTCTTTGCGGATCCGAACCAGCCGTACAACCAGGTGATGGCGATGGTGGCCCTCAGGGCGCAGGTGGACAAGATCATTCTGGGGGGGATGGGGTTGACGAATGACGACTACTTGTATTATAAGACGGTGTTCGACAATGCGGGGGTGTTGGATCGGATCGTCTCGTTCGTGAACACGACGGACAATCCGCCGGTGGAACGCTTGTTGGTGCCGGATATGGCGCTCACGGCGGCGGAGTATTTCGCGGTGGACAAGGGGGAGAAGGTCTTGGTCTTACTGACCGATATGACGCTCTATGCGGATGCGCTGGCGATTGTGTCCAATCGTATGGACCAGATTCCGTCGAAGGACTCTATGCCGGGGTCGTTGTATTCGGACTTGGCGAAGATTTACGAGAAAGCGGTGCAGTTGCCGAACGGGGGATCGATTACGATTCTGGCGGTGACGACGCTCAACGATGGGGATATCACGCATGCGATTCCGGACAACACGGGGTATATCACGGAGGGGCAGCTGTTCCTGCGCAATGATGCGGAGATCGGCAAGGTGATCGTCGACCCGTTCCGGTCGTTGTCGCGTTTGAAGCAGCTGGTGATCGGCAAGAAGACGCGCGAGGATCACCCGCAGGTGATGAATGCGGCGGTGCGTTTGTACTCGGATGCGGCGAATGCGCGGACCAAGCTGGAGAATGGGTTCGACTTGTCGGATTACGACAAACGGACGCTGGACTTTGCGCGGGAGTACTCGGAAGAATTACTTGCCATCGATATCAATATCGACATCACGCAGATGCTGGATACGGCGTGGCGCTTGTTCGCGAAGTATTTCTCGCCGAGCGAGGTGGCGATCAAGGAGGCCATACTGAAGAAGTATTGGCCGACGACGCAGACGGCGTAGTTTCGGTTTATCGTTCTTTTGTTCAAAGAGAGGTTGGTGCGGGTAGACCCGGCCAGAGCATCCCGCGGGGATGCGCTCTGAAGTCTTTTTGGTTCTTTTTCTTCAGAAAAAGAACAGTTCGAGGCGGCACAGAGCTCGACCCGCGCGCGACTGCTGGAAAAGGCAATCGTTCAAAGCGACTTGCGCTTTGGACAAGATTTTCGCCAGCGCGCGGGCAAAGAACTGGGCTGAGCTGATTAAGCGATACGCAGTATCGCTCCGTCCCGCCGGGGTCACCCGGACGCCGCCCGCGCAGGGCAGTTTCAGGCGGGTCGAAGCTCGATCCGCGCGCGATCGCTGAAGTAGGAAATCATTCAAACGCGTGATTTGCGTTTGAATAAGATTTCCGCCAGCGCGCGGGCAAAGAACTGGGCTGAGCTGATTAAGCGATACGCAGTATCGCTCCGTCCCGCCGGGGTCACCCGGACGCCGCCCGCGCAGGGCAGTTTCAGGCGGGTCGAAGCTCGATCCGCGCGCGATCGCTGAAGTAGGAAATCATTCAAACGCGTGATTTGCGTTTGAATAAGATTTCCGCCAGCGCGCGGGCAAAGAACTGGGCTGAGCTGATTAAGCGATACGCAGTATCGCTCCGTCCCGCCGGGGTCACCCGGACGCCGCCCGCGCAGGGCAGTTTTATCCGGGTCGAAGCTCGACCCGCGCGCGACCGCTGAAGTAGGAAATCATTCATAGCGTCATGCGCTTTGAATAAGATTTCCGCCAGCGCGCGGGCAAAGAACGACGCGCGAAAAACTTGGCCCGCGCAAAAAAACGTCGCCCGCCCGCTTAAAGAGGGATTTCGCTCATTTTGCAGTAGCAAAATCGAGATGAAATTCCAGCGGGCGACGGAAACGGCGGAGCGAAAGCGGAGCCGCAGTGAGGCGGACACAGTGCAGTGCTTTGGGTTGAGCTTGAGGGCAGGCCGAAGCCTGCGGGGCCCAACAGCAACGTCAGTTGCGGGCCTCCGCTGCGGGAGGCTTCGGCCCGCGCGGCTCTGTGAGCCGCAGAAGCTCAGCCCAACTCCTCGCACCGCTCTTTGTCCGCGCGCCTTGGAAAATCTTATTCAAAAACGATTGCGTTTTTGAATGATTTTCCTCCTAAGGCGTGGCGCGCGGTACTGCTCGGCACGCGAAAGCTGGTCGTGTCTACCCCAATTTCAGTCGCCCGCGGCCATTCTTGCCGGATTGGCTCGCCGCCAATCGGCAGAATATGCCCTTTTACGCGGGCGGGCGACTGTCGAGTTCGAGCCGCCTCGAACTGTTCTCGTTGGCTACGCCTTCCTCCTCGCCGCTCGGCAATTTGCAAACTGCGTTTGCATTGCTCTCGCTGGCAGCGTCGGTTGTGAACAAAAGGAACCGAAAAACCGACGCAGCAACCGAGTGCCATCAAACTTGTTTGAATGGCCGAGGTGCAAGGAGGAACCGAGTAGCGTTCCGAGAGCAGAGACCGTTTACGGGCTATGCCGAGGTAGCACGAGGAAGCCGAAGGCAACGCGAAGCCAAACTTTCGACGGATGCTGACGCATCCTCAAGCTGCCGGCGGCCTTGTCTTTTACGAGGCAAAATTATTTTAGAATGATCAAGTTTCAGTTCAATAAAACTGCGCTCGGCGAGCTCGGAAAACAGCTCGCCATGAGAACCAAAGCCTTGCCTACGATCAAAAGCAAGGAGTCGGCACTGCGCTCTGAGGTCAAGAAGGCCAAAGACCGGGTCGCGGAGTTGCAGGAGCAGCTCGACCGAACGATGAGGGAGTACGACTATATGGTGCAGCTCTGGGGGGAGTTCGACCGGTCGTTGATTACCGTCAGGGAGGTGAAGTTCGGAGAGCAGAAAATCGCCGGGGTGGAGATTCCGGTGCTCGAAGATATTCAGTATGAGGAGAAACCGTACAACCTCTTCAGTGCGCCGCTGTGGCTCGCCGACGGGATGAGGATTCTCAAGGAGCTGGCTCGGCTGGGCGTCGAAAGCGAGTTCTATCGACGGAAGATGGAGCTGCTCGAAAGGGCGCGGAAGAAGACCACGCAGAAGGTCAATCTGTACGAAAAGGTGCAGATCCCGGGATATCAGGAGGCGATCAGGAAGATCAAACGCTTCCTCGAAGACGAGGAAAACCTCTCGAAATCGTCCCAGAAAATTGTTAAATCCAGACTGGAAACGGAGGCTGCTTTATGATCGAACGCATGACCCGATTCAATGTCGTCTTGTACCACGGCGACGTGGAATCGTTTATGGAACGCCTGCGGGAGCTGGGGGTGGCGGATGTGACGCTCTCGGACTGGGAGCCGTCGCCGGAGCAGAGGGAGAGGATGGCCAGGGCCGAACGGTATAAAAATGCTTACATGCGCCTCGGGGCGGTCAAGCGGGGGAGGGCCGAAAAGGATGCCGAGGAGGAGAAACGCGATGTGGCGCCTTTCGATACGGTCGAAGAGGCGGTCGAGGCGTTGGAGGGGGCGACGGAGCGCATCGCGCAGCTCGAAACGCTTCGCATGAAGGCGACGGCGGAGCTGGACGGGCTGGCGATGTGGGGCGAGTTCGACCCGGCGGAAATCAGGCGGCTCAGGGAGGCTGAGGGGATTGCTCTCCGCTTCTTCGAGGTGCCGACCAAACAGTACCGGACGGAGTGGGAGTGGGAATACCCGATTCAGGTGGTGGTGCAGAATTTGGGCGGGATGACCTATTTCGTGGTGGCGCAGCCGGTGGGCGAGGCGGGGGCGGCGACGGAAGCGATCGGGCTGGGGACGGCGGCGGTCGAGTTGCGCGCGCCGGAGATGACTTTCACGCAGAAGGAGTTGCAGATCGAAACCTATCTGAGGGAGGAGGCGCAAAAACAGGAGGTGATTGCGCGGGCGGCTTTGTCGCGGGATCGGATATGGGCCGATTATGTGGAGCTGAAGAACGGAATTGCGTTCGACGAGGCGCTGCACGCGGGGACGGAGTATGCGGAGGGGACGGTGAAGGTGGTCGAGGCGTGGGTGCCGACGCCGCTGAAAACGAAGCTGGAGGAGTTCCTCGACGGTCAGCCGGTGGTCTGGGCGGAGGAGGAGGCGAGGGTCGAACAGAATCCGCCGATCAAACTCAAGAATCATTTCTTTGCGCGGTTGTTCGAACCGATCGGATCGCTCTATATGCTGCCGAGGTACAACGAAATCGATATCACGCCGTTCTTTGCGCCGTTCTTCATGCTCTTCTTCGGGATGTGTTTCGGGGATGCGGGGTACGGGGTGCTGTTCATCTTGGCGATCGTGCTCTTCTGGCGCAAGATTCCGGTGCGTTTTCGGGATTTTGCCTGGCTGGCGCTCTTCCTCAATATAGCGACGGTCTTTTTCGGGCTCTTGACGGGGAATGTCTTCGGTATCGAGCTGGCGAAGGTGCCGGAGCTGGTGAGGTTCAAGGAGTACTTCGTCTCGAACGAGAATATGTTCAATGTCGCGGTGGGGCTGGGGGCGGCGCAGATCTTGTTCGGGATGATTCTGCGCATCTTCAACCGCTGGAAACAGAACGGGAGCTTTCTCTACGGCTTGTCGACGCTGGGGTGGGTGATTCTCTTCGTGACGGGGGGATTGGCGCTGGGGGGGATATTGGATGCGCCGGGGGTGGTGTTCTATGTCCTGCTGGGAATTGCGGGGCTGCTGATCTTTTTCTTCAACTCGCCGAAGAAAAACCCGCTGGTCAATGTCGGGGTGGGGCTCTACAACTCTTACGAGATGGCGACGGGGGTGGTGGGGGACTTGGTCTCGTATGTGCGGCTCTTCGCGATCGGGCTGGCGGGGGCGATCATCGCGCAGGTGTTCAATGCGTTGTCGGTGGGGCTCAGCGGGAATATCCCGGTCGTGAGCTGGATCGTGATGGCGATCATTCTGCTGATCGGTCACGGGTTGAATATCTTTATCAGTGCGCTGGGGGCGTTTGTGCATCCGGTGCGGCTGACGTTCGTCGAGTTCTACAAAAATGCGGGGTTCGATGGGGGGGGGCGAAAGTTCGTGCCGTTTAAACGGATCGATAAATAAATTGTTCGATTATTGTTCTTTGCCCTGTACGGAACTGTTCTCTTTGTGAACAAAGAGAACCAGAAAAACTTCAGAGCGCATCCCTGCGGGATGCTCTGGCCGTGTCTGCTCTTGGGTTGGGCTGGATTTTCGGCGGGGCGCTATAATGCGAGTATTACCCCAATGCGCCTCGCCTGAAAATCCCAGCCCAACGAAACAAGGCGGAGAGAACACGTGGTCGGCCCAACGGGACGACCTCTGCAAAAGTTCTTTGGGTACCTTTCTTTCAAGAAAGGTACGGTTCCAGCCGGGTAGACACGGAACGATTAAATAGATGAGAATAAAAAGGAAAACACAATAAAAAACAAAAACAAACGATTATGGAACCGATTTTTTGGGCTTATTTGGGAGTGGCAGTCATGCTTGTCTTTTCGGGTGTGGGGAGCTGCTACGGGACGACGATCAGCGGTAATGCGGCTGTCGGAGCGATGAAGAAGAATAAGGGGGCGTTCGGGAGTTACATGATTCTCTGTGCGATGCCTTCGACGCAGGGGCTGTACGGCTTTCTGGGGTACTTCCTGTTGAAGGGCTTTCTGACTCCGGAGATCACGATGGCGCAGGCGGCGGCGATTGTGGGGGGTGGTTTGGCGCTCGGGTTGGTGAGCCTTTGGAGCTCGCTGCGGCAGGGTCAGGTGGCGGCGAATGCCATCACGGCGATCGGAAACGGACATGATGTGTTCGGTAATTCGCTGATTCTCTTGGCGTTCCCGGAATTGTACGCGATTCTGGGGGTAGCGGCTGTCTTCTTTATCAGTCAGGCGATTTAGCTGTTTGATTAACAGGAGGATCGGTGTTTTTCTCCCTCCTGTTGCAGGTTTTGCGCCGGCGTTCCTCTTTTGTAGGAACGCCGGCGTTTGTGTTTCGCAGGAGGGGTGGTTAAGGGGTAGGTTTGTGAGTTTCTATTTGGGGGCCCGCGCAGTTTTAGGCGCACAAAGCTCGATCCGCGCGCGGACAAAGAACTGGGGTAGAGGCGGCTATTTGCCCACCGCGGGCACGCGGGGCCTGCCCGGCCCGAGGGCAGTTTTAGGCGGGACAAAGCTCGACCGCGCGCCGACGCCAAAAGAAACGATTCAACTATTTCGGCGGTAGCCGAATATAGATGAATCGCGCAGGCGCGAGAATAAAGAATTGGGCTGAGCTGATTAAGCGATACGCAGTATCGCTCTGTCCCGCCGGGGTCACCCGGACGCCGCCCGCGTAGGGCAGTTTCAGGCGGGGCAAAGCTCGACCGCGCGCGACCGCTGAAGTAGGAAATCATTCAAACGCAAATGATGCGTTTGAATAAGATTTCCGCCAGCGCGCGGAAAAAAGGTTGGGCCGTCGGCAGCTTTAGGATGTGCAAGCATCCGTCTAAAGTTTTTCTGGTTCTCTTCCAGCCGTGGCAGTGTTCAGATCGCGCGCCCCGCCAAAAGAAGCGATTCAACTATTTCGGCGGTTAGCCGAATATAGATGAATCGCGCAAGGCGCGCGAAAAACTCGACTTCACGTAAAGCTCCGTCGCCCGCCCGCCTAAAGAGGGCATATTCTGCCGGTTGGCACTCGGCCAATCCGGCAAGAATTGCCGCGGGCGACGGGAATAGGGATAGGCCCGGCTATCTTTCGGGTGCCGAGCGGCTCCGGCGGAGCGAAAGCGGAGCCGCAGTGAGGTAGACACGGGGCGGAGAACAGGGACGAGCTTTGGGCTGTGTCTGTTCTTCAGGCTCGAAAACCGAAAACGGTTTTCGAGCCGCGCAGGGCCGAGCAAAGGGCTTGGCTTTGGGCGATGGGTTGGGCTGTGCTTGTGATCGTGCTTTAGTCTTTACTTTGGGCCGAGAGCGAGTAGCTAAGTCCCCGTGGTAACGGTCGGCCCGCAGCCCCCGGATGCGGAGGGGACGCACAGCGTCTTTTACTGGCCGCCTCAGCCTTAATATTTGTTCTCCGCTGGCTGCGGTCGAAAACAAATGGGCTGAGCTTCTGCGGCTCGCAGAGCCGCGCGGGCCGAAGCCTCCGACCGCGGAGGCCCGCAACTCGCCATGCTCGTTTTATGCCCCGCAGGCTTCGACCCGCTAAAGTACTTGCATTTTCTCAGGCTTGGTTGCGCTTCGTTGCGCCTCCGCTGGCGGCGAACAGTTTTAATTAAGGTGTGCCCGAGGACGAACATCGTAGAATGGGGCAGTTCAATGGGGCGTGCTTTTGCGGTTCTTCGAACTGCCGGCCCTGTCGCCCAGCGGCGAAGCCGCTCGGGGGGGTGGGCGACAGGCCGAACTTGGCCGATTTGGGCTGTGCTGTTGGCCGCAATTTGGGCCGAGCTTCTGCGGCTCGCAGAGCCGCGCGGGCCGAAGCCTCCCGCCGCGGAGGCCCGCAACTGACGTTGCTTTTGGGTCCCGCAGGCTTCAGCCCGTCCAAGAGAGTAGGGTAGCCCAGCCCCTTATTCACCGCCCCCACTCCTTCCCCGTTTATTCCGAGAGGCAACGCAACTGATGACCGTGGCCACGGTAGTCCACATAGCTGGGCCCGAGGTGCTGCGTGCCGAAGTTCAAGAACACGCCGCGAGTCCCGCTAAAGGAGGAAGACCAATTGTACCCGTAGTTGCCGCTGCCCACCGGTGCGCCCAATCGCCCATGATTGCCCGCGTCGCGGAAGCCCGGGGCGGGGTTCGTGTTTCCATTTATTCCGAGAGGCAACGTAACTGAAAACCGTAGGCACGTCCGCTCGGGCAACTGGAAACAAGCCACGTCACGCTCAAACCTAAGTTCATGCCATCGGTATCGTTGACCGTGGAAGCCCAGCTGTAACCGTTAGTGCTGACGTACATCAGGCCGCCCCATTGAGTAAGGTTGCCTGAGTCGCGGAAGCCCGGGCGGTGCCGCTTGTCCCGTTTATTCCGAGAGGCAACGCAACTGAAGACCGCAGGCGCGGGCATTCGCGTTTCCCGGATGTAGGTGCGATACGTCGAAATCCAAGGCTATTCCGTTGCGCTTGTCGGTGGAGGCTGAATAACTGTAGCCGAGCATGCAGATGCCCCATAAGGTTCCCGTCGTATGTCCGCGCCAGCCCGGAGCGGGAGAGCCGGACGGAGGCGTGAAATTCCGTCTAAAAATTCATATATTTGCAACAACTTACTCCAAAATCGGGGTGGGGAGAAGGGCGCTCGCAGAGAGAAGGGAAGGTGGGGCGGCGAACGCGAATAACTGTAAAATGTTTATATTCTGACGACTATGATGTTCTTGCAGGCTGCCCAGGCGGCGGCGAAACCCGAAACGATCGGACTGGGATCGCTGATCCTCGCCGGCGGATGGTTGATGATTCCGTTGGCGCTGTTGTCGGCGATATCCATCTTTATCTTCTTCGAACGATTCTGGATGGTGAGGCAGGCGTCCGACAAGATGGATGCCGGGTTTATGACCAAAATCAGGGACTTGATCTACGAACGGAAGATCGAGCAGGCGATTCAGTATTGCCGCACGAGGAGGAGTCCGGTCGCGAGGATGATCGAAAAAGGGATTATGAATCTCGGCAGGCCGAAGGCGGATATTCAGGCGGCGATCGAAAATGTGGCCAATCTGGAGGTCTCGAGGCTGGAGAGCGGTTTGCCGTTCCTCGCGACGACGGCCGGAGGGGCGCCGATGATCGGCTTCCTCGGGACGGTGCTCGGGATGGTGCAGGCGTTTATGGACATGGCGGCGGCGGGAGGGTCGGTCGATCTCTCGATCTTGGCCAGCGGGATGTACACGGCCATGATTACGACGGTCGGGGGGCTGGTGGTCGGGATTCCGGCCTACTTCGGGTATAACTTCCTCGTGGCCAGGATCGAAAAGGTGGTATTCCAGATGGAGGCCAATACGATCGCTTTCATGGATATCGTCACGGCTAAGGAGAATCCGACGGGCGGCGGGAGGATGCTCTAAGGGGGCGGGAGCGGATGCGGCTGGTTGTTTTACGTTACACAAGATAGTGCTCATTTACGATGGCCATTAAACGGAGTTCTAAAATAGATATGGGAGGGGGAAGCGCGTCGCAGACGGACTTGATCTTTCTGCTGCTGCTCTTCCTGATGATCTCCACGACGCTCATCAACCCGAATGCGCTCAAGCTGTTGCTGCCGAAGAGCAGCAATGCGAACAAGGAGAAACCGTATACGACGGTCTCGATTACGGCTGATCTTCAGTATTTTGTCGAGATGGAGCAGGTGTCGTTCGATCAGTTGGCGGGGCGGCTTCGCACTCGCCTGGAGGGGGTCGAGGAGCCGACGATATCGTTGCACTGCGACCGAACGGTGCCGGTGGACGAGGTGGTCAAGGTGATGAATATCGCGCGGGACAACAAATACAAACTGGTGCTGGCGACGGCGCCGGAGTAGGGCGTACTGAGAGAGGGGGACGCAGGGTTAAGGATACGAAGAAATATATACGACTATGAATGCTGAGAATACGGTTAAAACGTGTTGTGAACGGGCGGTGGCCGCGCTGTATGGCGGGGCGGTGGCCGAGGTGCAGATTTCGAAAACCAGGAAGGAGTTCGAGGGGGATTATACGCTGGTCACCTTTCCGCTCCTGAAAATCAGCCGAAAGGCGCCGGAGGCTACGGCGAACGAGATCGGACTCTGGCTGCGGGAGAATTGTCCGGAGACGATCGGGGAGTTCAATGTCATCAAGGGATTTCTCAATCTGTCGCTCACGCCGGCGTATTGGATCGGCGCGATGGCGGAGATGAGGGGGGAGTCTAATTATGGCTTCGTGTGCGACAACGGGCGGACGGTGATGGTCGAGTATAGCTCGCCGAACACCAACAAGCCGCTCCACTTGGGGCATATCCGGAACAATCTGTTGGGGTATTCGGTCTCGAAAATCCTGGAGGCGAACGGATGCAATGTCTTGAAAGCCAATCTGGTGAATGACCGAGGAATTCATATCTGCAAGTCAATGCTGGCGTGGCTCAAGTTCGGGGAGGGGGAGACGCCGGAGTCGAGCGGGATGAAGGGGGATCATTTGGTCGGAAAGTACTACGTGGCGTTCGATCAGGCCTATAAGGCGGAGGTGCGGCAGCTGATGGCGGAGCGTGGGCTGGACGAGGAGACGGCGAAGAGGGAGGCGCCCATTATGCGCGAGGCGCAGGAGATGCTCAGACGGTGGGAGGCGAAGGATCCGGAGGTCTACGGGCTCTGGGAGCGGATGAACGGATGGGTCTACAAGGGGTTCGACGAGACTTACCGGGCGTTGGGGGTGTCGTTCGACAAGGTCTATTACGAATCGAATACGTATCTCTTGGGGAAGGAGCTGGTGCAGAGGGGGTTGGAGAACGGGGTCTTCTTCCGGAAGGAGGACGGGTCGGTGTGGGCGGACTTGACGGGGGACGGGCTGGATCAGAAGCTCCTCTTGCGGGGGGATGGGACGAGTGTCTACATGACGCAGGACTTGGGGACGGCGGTGCAGCGGCACGGGGAGTACGGGCTGGACGAGATGGTCTATGTGGTGGGGAATGAACAGAATTACCATTTTCAGGTCTTGAAGTTGATCCTCAGGAAGTTGGGGTACGAGTGGGCGGACGGGATTTTCCACCTTTCGTACGGGATGGTGGAGCTGCCGGAGGGCAAGATGAAGTCTCGCGAGGGGACGGTGGTGGATGCGGACGACCTGATTGCGGAGATGGTGGCGACGGCGAGGGCGGTGGCGGTCGAGGCGGGAAAACTGGACGGCTTGGCGGACGAGGAGATTGCCGAAATCTCGCGGATGGTGGGCTTGGGGGCGCTCAAATACTTCATCCTCAAGGTCGATCCGAAGAAGACGATGTTGTTCGACCCGAAGGAGTCGATTGATTTCAACGGGAATACGGGGCCGTTCATTCAGTATACGTATGCCCGGATCCGGTCGTTGCAGCGGAGGGCGGAGGAGCAGAAAGGGGAGGGGAGGGTTGCTTCTGCGGCGGATTTCTTCGACGGGCGGGTGCCGGAGGCGAAGGAGATCGAGCTGATCAAACTGCTCACGGAGTTCGGAGGGGTGGTGCGCGAGGCGGGAGAGGCGTTCTCGCCGGCGATCGTGGCGGCTTATGCTTATGACCTGGCGAAGGAGTTCAACCAGTATTATCACGATTATCCGATCCTGCGGTCGGATGTGGCGTCGGAGGATCGGGCGTTCCGGTTGGTGTTAGCGGGCGAGGTGGCGCGGATCTTGGCGCGGGCGATGGGTTTGCTGGGGATCGAGATGCCGGAGCGGATGTAGGCTCTCTTTGTGGGAGGGTTTCGGAAGAATTATTTGAAAAATAGAGATAAAATGGAGCTAATTGATGGAAAAGCGGTGGCTGCGGCGCTGAAGCAGCGGATGGCGGAACGGGTGGCGGCGATGGAGCGGAAACCGTATCTGGTGGCGATACTGGTCGGGCACGACGGGGCGAGCGAAACGTATGTGGGGCATAAGGAGCGGGCGTGTCGCGAGATCGGTTTCCGGTCGACGGTGTTGCGCTTCGAGGAGGATATCACGGAGGAGGCGTTGTTGGGCGAGATCGGGCGGCTCAATGCGGATCCGGAGGTGGATGGGTTCATTGTCCAGATGCCGCTGCCGAAGCATATTTCGGAGCAAAAGGTGATCGAGGCGATCGATCCGCGGAAGGATGTGGACGGGTTTCATCCGGTGAATGTCGGGCGGATGATTCTGGGGTTGCCGGCTTATGTCTCGGCGACGCCGGAGGGGATTTGCGAGCTGTTGAGGTATTATAAAATACCGACGGCGGGACGGCATTGCGTGGTGGTGGGACGGAGCAATATCGTGGGGCGGCCGATGGCTAATTTGTTGTCGGATAAGGAGTTCAATTGTACGGTGACGTTGTGTCACAGCCGGACGGAGAACCTGAGGGAGATTTGTGCGGGGGCGGATATTCTGGTGGCGGCGTTGGGGAAGGCGGAGTTCGTGACGGCGGACATGGTGAAGCCGGGGGCGGTGGTGATCGATGTGGGGATTACGCGGGTGCCGAGCGACAAAACGAAAAACGGGTGGAAGTTGTTGGGGGATGTGAAGTTCGACGAGGTGGCGCCGAAGTGCAGTTACATTACGCCGGTGCCGGGCGGGGTGGGGCCGATGACGATCGTGAGCTTGATGAAAAACACGCTTTTGGCGGCGGAAGGGGTTATTTATGGGAAGTAAATTGTAAAGTCATGAATGTGAAGTGCCGGTCGATGGAAATCGACCGGCACTTTTGTTGTTGCAGGGGTTGCTTCTGCCGGAGTTTGCACGGTTTGGGGGGTGGGGATTCTCTTGAGGTTGGGGCTGAGGGTGTCGTGCGTTATTTGGCCGCGGCGGCTCATTGCGCGCCGCGGCCACGCGGGGCCTGCCCGGCGGACGCGTTCGCGTCATGGCGGGCGGCCTTTATTACTTCAAAGTAACCGCGCGCCATGCCAAAAAAGCGATTCAACTCTTTCGGCGGTAGCCGAATGTAGATGAATCGCGCAGGCGCGCGAATAAAGAATTGGGCTGAGCTGATTAAGCGATACGCAGTATCGCTCCGTCCCGCCGGTGCGCCCATCGGGCGTTTTGTTAGGGTTGTCTCTGCCTTACAACCGGCCGCCGCCCGCGCAGGGCAGTTTCATCCGGGACAAAGCTCGACCGCGCCCCGCCTAAAGGAGCGCGCGAAATCCGTCGCCCGCCCGCGTAAAAAGGGATTTCACTCATTTTGCGGTGAGCAAAATAGAGATGAAATCCCCAGCAGGCGACGGCAAATGCGGCGGAGCGACAGCGGAGCCGCAATGAGGCGGACACAGGGCAAAGAACTGGGGCGAGCTTTGGGCTGTGCTCGTTCTTCGGGCGGGAAAACCGTAACCGGTTTTCCCGCCGTGCCAGGCCGAGTTTGGGGCTTGGCTGGGGCGGTGAATTGGGCTGTGCTTGTGATCGTGCTTTGGTCTTTACTTTGGGTTGAGAGCGAATATCTAAGTCTCCATGTCAACGGTCGGCCCGCAGCCCCCGGATGCGGAGGGGACGCACAGCGTCTTTTACTGGCCGCCTCAGCCTTAATATTCGTTCTCCGCTGGCTGCGGCCGAAAATGAACTCGGCAGATTGGTGATGAATTGGGTGGTGCTTTTGCGGTTCTTCGAACCGCCGGGCTTGCGCGCTGGGCCTTCGGCCCACCCGGGGAGCGCGCAGCCCGAAACCAACAGAATGGGGTGAACTATTGGCCTGGCTTTGGGCTGAACCGTTGGTCGTGCTCTTGCGACCCTTTAGGGTCGCGCAGTCCGCCGCCACCCCACGCGGCGGACTGTTGTAGGCTAAGAGCGAATAGCGCGATTTGCAGAATCGCTGGCCTCTTATTGGGGTAGAGGCTGCCCGATCGGAGTGCCCGAAGGCACCGGTGCGGGGAGGCGCGCCGAAGACGAATCTCATAGCAAAGAGGCGTTGCTCTTGCGGCTCGCAGAGCCGCGCGGGCCGGACGCCTCCCGTGGGGAGGCTTCGGCCCGGGCGGTTCTGCGAACCGCAGGGATTTAACTCAAATAGGGTAGAGGCTGGCCGTTATTTGGGCTAGTTCCTGCCGGTTGTTTAGGGTAGCGGCTGCCGGTTTGGGGTATCTTTAGGGTAGACCCGGCCATCAAAAGACGCTTAGCGTCCGTTTATTCCGAGAGGCAGCGCAACTGAAGACCGGCGGCCCGATTACCCGTGTTGCCGGGATTGAGGTTCGTAGTGAGGAAATACAAGTACATGCCACAGTAACGCTCCTCCGAGTAGCCGGACGTGGCTGACCAGCTCTATCCGTGGCTGCCGGCGCACCATAACTGGCCATCTACTCTTTCGCGGTAGCCCGGGGCGCGCCCGCAGGGCGTTTTATTGGCCGTCTCGGTCCTGCTCATTGTCCGCGCGCCTTGGGAAATCTTGTCAAAACGCGCAAGCACATGTTGACGATTTCCCTCTTAAAACGGGTCGCGCGATTTGGCTGAGGGTACTGCGTTCGGGTCGCGCGTGCCCGCGGTGGGCAATGGGCTGGATTTGAGGGGTGAGGCTGCCCGTTGTTTGGGGTAGACACGGCCATCAAAGACGCCTTGCGTCCGTTTATTCCGAGAGGCAACGCAGCTGAAAACCGTAGGCGCGATTGTTTGCGAGGCAGGGAGTGAGCCATGCCGTATAGAAATACAAGTACATTCCATTGGTGTCGCTGATTGCAGAAGTCCAATTGTAACCGCCGTTACCGGTGTAGTTCAGGCTACCCGATCGCCCTTCGTTTCCTGCGTCGCGGTAGCCCGGGGCGGTGGTCTTTCCCCGTTTATTCCGAGAGGCAACGCAACGGAAAGCCGTGGACACGGCTGCTCGAGGCGCTGGGCTGAGCCGCATTCACGACGAAACGCAAATAGACGCCGCCCGTCCCGTTAGTCGCAGCCGACCAGACGGAACCCTCGTCGCCGACGCTCCACAACGCTCCCTCGCCGCGGTCGCGGTAGCCCGGGGCAGAGCGCACGGCGTTGCGTTTTCGGGCAAAAAATATCCCCCTCCGAGACCTGACGGAATCGAGAGGGGGATTTTTCGACGTCGGTGTGTACCGACTGAAAATATGTGCAAAATGAGTGGTGTCGGGCGGTGGGGTATCGCAAAACCTTGCTGCGAAACTTTACCGCCTGCCGCGGCGCATCATGGCGGCGGCACCGGCCATCCGAGCCATCGCACCTCCTCCGCCGGCGACCATCTTCATCATCTTACGGGTTTGGTCGAACTGCTTCAACAGGCGGTTGATGGCGGCGACATCTGTCCCGCTCCCGCGGGCGATCCGAGATTTTCGGACGCCGTTCAACAAGGAGGGGTTCTCGCGTTCGGCCGGGGTCATCGACTGGATGATGGCTTCGGTCTGTTTGAAGACGCTGTTGTCCATGTCTATGTCTTTCAAGGCCTTCCCCACGCCGGGAATCATCGAGGCCAGATCTTTGATGTTGCCCATCTTCTTGATCTGCTGGATCTGGTTCAGGAAGTCCTGCATGGTAAACTGGTCGCGGGCGAGCTTTTTCTGGAGCTTCCGGGCCTCTTCTTCATCGAACTGTTCCTGGGCGCGTTCGACGAGCGAGACGATGTCGCCCATTCCGAGGATCCGGTCGGCCATCCGTTCGGGGTGGAAGATGTCGAGGGCGTCCATCTTTTCGCCGGTGCTGACGAATTTCAGGGGCTTGTCGACGACGGAACGGATCGAGATGGCTGCCCCGCCGCGGGTGTCGCCGTCGAGCTTGGTGAGCACGACACCGTCGAAGTCCAGACGGTCGTTAAACTCTTTCGCCGTATTGACTGCGTCCTGGCCGGTCATGGAGTCGACGACGAACAGGGTCTCGGAGGGCTTCACGGCGGCTTTGATGGCGGTGATCTCGCGCATCATCTGTTCGTCGATGGCGAAGCGCCCGGCGGTGTCTATAATAATGGTGTTGAAGGTGCCGCCCTGGCTCTTGGCGTAGCGGATGCCGTTCTGGACGAGGGCGACGGCGTCGGTCTTGTTGTCGGGTTCGGAGTAGACTTCGACGCCGATCTGCTGGCCGAGGACTTTCAGCTGGTCGATGGCGGCGGGGCGGTAGATGTCGCCGCCGATCAGCAGAACGCCGCGCCCTTTCTTCTTCAGGTGGAGGGCGAGTTTGCCGCTGAAGGTGGTCTTACCGGAGCCTTGGAGCCCGCTCACGAGGATGACGGAGGGGGTGTCGCGCAGGTTGATCCCGACGGCGGTGCCGCCCATCAGGGCGGCGAGTTCGTCGTGGACGATCTTGACGATCATCTGGCTGGGGTTCACGGATTTGATGACTTCCTGGCCGATGGCTTTCTGCTTGACTTGGTCGGTGAAGGTCTTGGCGACTTTGTAATTGACGTCGGCTTCGATCAGGGCGCGCCGAATCTCTTTGAGGGATTCGGCGATATTGATCTCGGTGATGCGGCCCTGGCCTTTCAGGATCTTGAAGGAGCGCTCTAAACGGTCGCTAAGGTTCTCGAACATGGCTGTCTGTCTGTGCTTTTCGTGGATTACGGCCCGCGCGGGGCGGGCACTGGGACAAAGGTACAAATTTCTCTCGGAACGGCGGACTAAGGGGGGTCTTTACGGGTGGCGGCGGATGAGGTCGGCAACGAGGGGTGGAAGGCCGGCGGCGGCTCTTTCGGGTATGACGGTCAGGGGGTTGTGGATGGCGACGGGGGCGGGACGGGGGTCGACGAGCCAGACGGGGCTGGCGGGTGGAAGCTGGTAGATGAGGCCGGCGGCGGGGTAGACGGCGAGGGAGGTGCCGATCACGAGGAGCAGATCGGCGTCGCGGACTTCGCTCAGGGCGCGTTCGTATTCGGGGACGGGTTCGCCGAAGAAGACGATGTGGGGGCGCAGTTGTGCGCCGTCGGGGGCGAGGTCGCCGAGGCGGGTGGGGCCGGGAGCGGGAAGGATCAGGTCGGGGTTGCGTTCGCTGCGGGCTTTGCGCAGTTCGCCGTGGAGGTGGATGATGCGGGTGCTGCCGGCGCGTTCGTGGAGGTCGTCGACGTTCTGGGTGATGACGGTGACGTGGTCGAAGGCGGTTTCGAGTTCGGCGAGGGCGAGGTGACCGGGGTTGGGGGTTACGTGGTCGAGTTGGGCGCGGCGGGCGTTGTAGAAGTCGAGCACGAGGCGGGGGTTGCGCTGCCAGGCTTCGGCGGTGCAGACGTCTTCGATGCGGTGGTTTTCCCACAGGCCGTCGGTGTCGCGGAAGGTGGAGACGCCGCTGTCGGCGCTCATGCCGGCGCCGGTGAAAATGACTATTTTCTTCTGGGATTTCATGGTAGGGGGGTGTTTTTGCTTCGAAAGATACGACTTTTCGGTTTTGGGAGTGCAGGATTGTGCGCGCGCGGGAATGGGTTGAGCAGATTAAGCGATACGTAGTATCGCTCCGTCCCGCCGGGGTCACCCGGACGCCGTCCGCGTAGGGCAGTTTCAGGCGGGACAAAGCTCGACCGCGCGCCAACGCCTTAACAGGAAAATCATTCAAAAGCGATGTTCGCTTTTGAATCAGATTTTCCAAGGCGCGCGAACAAATCGACTCTGCCGAAAACTTCGTCGCCCGCCCGCCTAAAGAGGGATTTCGCTCATTTTGCATCAGCAAAATCGAGATGAAATCCCAGCGGGCGACGGAAAGGTGGCGGAGCGAAAGCGGAGCCGCAGTGAGGCACACACGGGGCGGAAACAGGGCTGGGCTTTGGGCTGTGCTTGTTCTTCAGGCGCGAAAACCGTAGCCGGTTTTCGCGCCGCGCAGGGCCGAGTAGGGGACTGTGGATTGGGCGGTGCTTTTTGACATGCTTTGGGCTGAGAGCGAATATCTAAGTCTCCATGTCAACGGTCGGCCCGCAGCCCTCGGATGCGGGCCGAAATACTCCGCTCACGCTTCGTCTTCGTTCTCCGCTGGCTGCGGCCGAAAACGAACTCGGCAGATTGGTGATGAATTGGGTGGTGCTTTTGCGGTTCGTAGAACCGCCGGGCTTGCGCGCTGGGCCTTCGGCCCACCCGGGGAGCGCGCAGCCCGAACCCGACGGAATTGGGGCGGAGAACTGGGCCGAGCTTTTGCGACCCTTTAGGGTCGCGCGGGCCGAAAGCCTCCCCCAGCGGAGGCCCGCAACTCGCCATGCTCGTTTTAGGCCCCGCAGGCTTCAACCCGCTAAGGCAATTGCATTTTCGCAAGCTCGGTTGCGTTCCTGCTGGTGGCGATCCGCTTTAACCGAGGACGAATGGGCGGAGAGTTGGGCTAAACTTTTGGGCTGTGCTCTTGCGACCCTTTAGGGTCGCCGGCCTTGTCGCCCAGGCGCGGAGCGCCTCGGGGGGATGGGCGACAGGCCGAACTGTTGTTGCGCCTAGCACGAATGGGGCTAGCTCCTGCGACCCAACGGGTCGCGCGGGCCGAAGCCTTCCGCAGCGGAGGCTCGCAACTGGCGTTGCTTTAGGCCCCGCAGGCTTCGACCCGCTAAGGCAATTGCATTTTCTCAGGCTTGGTTGTGTCTCGTTGCGCTACCGCTGGCGGCAAACAGCTGTAGGTCAAGAGCGATTAGCGCGATTCGCAGAATCGCTGTCCTCGGCGAGAGCGACGCTTTAGCGGCGCGAGGGGGGCGCGCCGAGGACGAATAGACTATGCTTTTGCGGTTCTTCGAACCGCCGTGCCTGCGCGCTGTGCCGTTCGCTACCACCCCCTGCGGCGGACTGCAATTCGACGGGGCTCATTGCAGTCACCGCTGGCGGCGAACCGTTGTTGCGCCGAGGACGAACCCGATAGCCAGCGTCAGACGATGATAGAGGGATAGCTTTGGTGGGTCGGACGCCCGGGAGTGACCGCAGTGAGCCTGCGAACGTTGCGGGCCTCCCGAGGGGGAGGCGTCCGGCCCGCGCGGCTCTGCGAGCCGCAGGGATTTAGAACAAGGGGAGACGCTGTTTTTATTTTAGAGTAGTTCTAACCCCTTGCCCACCGCGGGCACGCGGCGTTTATTCCGAGAGGCAACGCAACTGAAGACCGTGGGCCCGGTCGTATCCGCCGCTGGAGTTGAGACCCTGCGTATTGAAGTCCAAGAACATACCGTTAGTTTCGTTGGCTGAGCACGAATAACTATAACCGTAATTTCCGTTGTAATGCAAGGTTCCCATATGGCTATAGCGGTTGCCCGGGGCGGGCCGCCGACAGGGCGTTTTACTGGTCGCCTCGACCCCAAATGCCTCGACCCTCGTTTATTCCGAGAGGCACCGCAACTGACGACCGTAGGCACGGCAGTAAGCGTGGCTGGGACTGAGGCCGGTCATGTGGAAATCCAAATTCATGCCAAAGGTGCCGCGAACTGTAGATGCCCAACTGTATCCGCCCTCGCCGATGCTCATTGGAGCCCCCAATCGTCCACTGAGTCCTGCGTCGCGGAAGCCCGGGGCGCGCCCGCAGGGCGTTTTATTGGCCGTCTCGGCTTCAAGTTGGGGTCGAGGTTGCCGCTTGGGGTAGTTCTAGCCCATTGCCCCCCGCGGGCCCGCGGCGTTTATTCCGAGAGGCAATGCAACTGAAAACCGCTGGCGCGACTGTCTGCAAAACGGCCATTGAGATATTGGGTATAGGCATTCAGGGTCGTGCCACGATAGTGGTCGCCATTCTTGCAAGACGTTCCGGATAAATAGATGCCATAATTGCCTACGCCAGATGTCTCGCCGTATCCGATATTGCTGCGGTAGCCCGGGGTCGGAAAGGCGAATCGGACATTACAACCTCTTCCATCGCTCCGTGTTTTCCCAGGCCTCCGACTCGAAATCTTCCACCCACAACAAAAAATGAAAAAACAGGTTTTCGACCCGGACGCGGCGGGTTCGGGGAATTATTCGTATCTTTGGTAGTTCGATTCGGGTGCGGGGGGCGTGTGGCGTGGGGAAAGAGTGCTCGGAATCAGACGGTTAAATGTTAAGCATCACTTAAATCTATGGGTGTTACAGCCAGCTTGCTGAAACTTTTCTTCGGCAGCAAAGCAGACAAAGACAGAAAGGCGATTCAGCCGTATGTGGACAGGATTCTGGCGGTCTATCCGCAGATTCAGCAGCTCTCGGACGATGAGCTCAGGGAACGGGTCGCGGAGCTCAAGGCGATGATCCGGGAGCGCATCCGGACGGACGAGGAGCGGATTGCCGAACTGAAAGCCCGGATGGAGGAGGCAGACGTCGAGATCAGCGAGAAAGAGGAGATCGGAACCGAGATCGACCGGCTCAAAAAACATGTGAACCAGACCATCGAGGTCGTTCTCGACGAGATATTGCCGGAGGTTTTCGCCATCGTCAAAGATACCGCGCGGCGGTTTGCGCAGGCGGGACTGGACGGGAAAGAGGGGACGATTACGGTCGCGGCGACCGAGGCCGACAGGGAACTCGCTGCCAAGGGGTGTGACTTTGTGACGATCGAGGGAGATAAGGCGATCTATCGCAACCATTGGCTCGCGGGAGGGGCGGAGGTGACGTGGGATATGGTGCACTACGATGTCCAGCTGTTCGGCGGGGTGGCGCTCCACAAGGGGAATGTGGCCGAGATGGCGACAGGCGAGGGGAAAACGTTGGTGGCGACTTTGCCGGTATTCCTCAATGCCATGGCGGGAAAAGGGGTGCATGTGGTGACGGTCAACGACTATCTGGCGCGGCGCGACTCGGAGTGGATGGGGCCGTTGTATCAGTTCCACGGGCTGACGGTCGACTGTATCGACAAGCACCAGCCGAACTCGGATGCGCGGCGGGCGGCGTATAACTGCGATATCACGTTCGGTACCAATAACGAGTTCGGGTTCGACTACCTGAGGGACAACATGGCGATCGAACCGGGGGATTTGGTGCAGCGGGAACACCACTATGCGATTGTCGACGAGGTGGACTCGGTGCTCATCGACGATGCGCGGACGCCGCTCATCATCTCGGGGCCGGTGCCGAGGGGAGAGGATCAGCTGTTCGAGGAGTACAGGGGGCAGGTCGAGGCCCTCTACGGGTTGCAGCGGAATCTCTGTACGACGCTCCTGGCGGAGGCCAAGAAGGCGGCGGCTGAGGGGGACGAGCAGAAGGCGGGGAAGTTATTGTTGTGCGTACATAAAGGGCTGCCCAAGTACAAGCCGCTTATCAAGTTCCTCTCGGAGCCGGGGATGAAGGCCCTGATGCAGAAGACGGAAAACTTCTACATGCAGGACAACAGCAAGCGGATGCACGAGGTGACGGACGACCTCTACTTTATTATCGACGAAAAGCTCCACAGTGTCGAGCTGACGGACAAGGGGCATGACGCGTTGTCGGGGAATATCAACGACAAGCGTTTCTTCATCCTGCCGGACATCGGGAGCGAGATCGCGACGCTGGAGCGCGGGGATATGACGGTCGAGGAGCGGATGGAGGCCAAGGACAAGCTGTTGTCGGAATATGCGCTCAAGTCGGAACGGGTGCACACGGTGCATCAGTTGTTGAAGGCCTATGCGCTCTTCGAAAAGGATACGGAGTATGTGGTGATGGACAACAAGGTGAAGATTGTCGATGAGCAGACGGGACGTATTCTGGACGGACGGAGGTATTCGGACGGTTTGCACCAGGCGATCGAGGCGAAGGAGCGGGTCAAGGTGGAGGCGGCGACGCAGACGTTTGCGACCATTACGCTCCAGAACTATTTCAGGATGTACCACAAGCTCAGTGGGATGACGGGGACGGCGGAGACGGAGGCTTCGGAATTGTGGAATATCTACAAGCTGGATGTGATTGTGATTCCGACCAACAGGCCGGTGGTGAGGAAGGATTATCAGGATTTGATTTACAAGACGAAGCGCGAAAAGTATGCGGCGGTGATCGAGGAGATTGTCCGTTTGGTTGGGAAGGGGCGTCCGGTGTTGGTGGGGACGACTTCGGTTGAGATTTCGGAGCTGTTGTCCAAGATGCTCAAATTGCGCGGGATCAAGCACAATGTGCTGAATGCCAAGCAGCATCAGCTGGAGGCGCAGATCGTGGCGGAGGCGGGACGTGCGGGACAGGTGACGATCGCTACGAATATGGCGGGGCGTGGGACGGACATCAAACTCACGGCTGAGGTGAAGGATGCGGGGGGGCTGGCGATTATCGGGACGGAACGGCACGAGTCGAGGCGGGTGGACAGGCAGTTGAGGGGGCGTGCGGGACGGCAGGGGGACCCGGGGAGTTCGCAGTTCTTCGTCTCGCTGGAGGACGACCTGATGCGGCTGTTCGGCTCGGAACGCATTGCGAGGCTGATGGATACGATGGGGCTGAAAGAAGGGGAGGTGATTCAGGCGGGGATGATGAGCCGCGCGATCGAACGGGCCCAGAAAAAGGTCGAGGAGAACAACTTCGGTATCCGGAAGCGGCTGTTGGAGTACGACGACGTGATGAATTCGCAGCGCGAGGTGATCTATACGCGGCGGCACAATGCGGTCTTCGGCGAACGGATCGAGGTGGATATCAACAACATGATGACGGACTTCGCGGAGACGTTCGTGGAAAATTACCGGGGGCTGCCGTTCGATGAGTTCAAGGTGGAGCTGATCCGCCAAATCTCGATCGAACCGTCGCTGACGGAGGAGGAGTACAACGACCTCAAGGATCAGCAGGTGGCGGAGATGATTCTGGGCGATATGCGGAGTGCGCTCAAACGGCGGGCGACGCAGATTGCGCAGCAGGCGTTCCCGGTGCTGGAGGCGATCTACAAGGAGCAGGGGGACAAGTTCGAGAATATTTCGGTGCCGTTGACGGACGGGAAACGCGGGCTGAATGTGCCGGTGAACTTCAAACGGGCGATCGAGTCGCGGGGGATGGAGATTCACAAGGCGTTCAGCCGGGTGATGATGCTCATCACGATCGACGACGACTGGAAGGAGCACTTGCGGGATATGGACGATCTGAAGCAGTCGGTGCAGAATGCGGCGTATGAACAGAAGGATCCGCTGTTGATCTACAAGTTCGAGTCGTTCGAGTTGTTCCGCCGGATGATCGAGAAGATCAACCGGGAGGTGATTTCGATGTTGCTGAAGGTCTACCTGCCGGTGGGGCCGGCTTCTGCTCAGGACGGGGAGGGGCGTGCCGTGCCTCAGGCGCAGCCGCAACAACAGGCGGTGCCGCAGCGTAATCGCCCGGATATGAGCCGGATGCAGACGTCGCGCAATGAGGGGCCGGTGCCGCCGGGGGCGGTTGCTCCGGCCAAGGCGGACAAACGGGTGGGGCGGAATGATCCGTGTCCGTGCGGAAGTGGGAAGAAGTACAAGAACTGCCACGGGGCGGCGTAGCTTTTGCGTTTGTTCCCGTATATATAAGGGAGGCCCTCCGGTCGCTGTGCGGCCGGAGGGCTTTTCTTTTACGGGCTCGTGCAGGGGCGTTTCTGGCGGGTCGAAGCTCGACTAAAAATGGGTTGGGCCGCGGCTGCTTTGGGGGGAGGCTGCCGGACTGCTTGGGGTAGACACAGCCAGCCCAACGCCTTTTGTGTGTTTTGTTAGTTTACTAAGTGGCGCCCGCGCGGCTAAAGAATTGGGTAGAGGCTGCCGATTGCCCACCGCGGGCACGCGGGGCCTGCTTGGCCGACGCATTCGCGTCGTGACGCGCGGCCGTTACTATTCTTTCTTAGCCTAACCGCGCGCGCCACGCCTAAAGAGGGAAATCGTCAAAACTCGCTTGCGTGTTTTGACAAGATTTCCCAAGGCGCGCGAACAGAGAACTGGGGTAGAGGCTGCCATAGCGATACATAGTATCGCTCCGTCCCGCCGGGGTCACCCGGACGCCGCCCGCGCAGGGCAGTTTCAGGCGGGACAAAGCTCAACCGCGCGCGCCACCGCCTTAAGAGGGAAATCGTCAAAATGCGCTGGCGTGTTTTGACAAGATTTCCCCAAGGCGCGCGGACAAAGAACTGCGCGCGAAAAAACCAATCTCGCCTCTAAATCCGTCGCCCGCCCGCCTAAAAAGGGATTTCACTCGTTTTGCAACAGCAAAATCGAGATGAAATCCCAGCGGGCGACGTTTAGAAGTAGACCGGGCCATCTTTCGAGTGCCGAGCGGCACCGGCGGAGCGAAAGCGGAGCCGCAGTGGGGCGGACACGGGGCGGAGAACTGGGCTGTGCTTTGGGCTTTGCTTGTTCTTCGGGCGCGAAAACCGAAAACGGTTTTCGCGCCGCGCTGGGCTGAGTTTTGGGCTGGAATTTGGGCGGTGAGTTGGGCCGTGCTCTTGGTTATGCTTTGGGCTGTGTTGTTCTTTGGGCGCGAAAACCGCAGTCGGTTTTCGCGCCGCGCCGGGCCGAGCACGGGGCTTGGATTTGGGCCGAGCTGTTGGACGTGCTTTTGCGGTTCTTCGAACCGCCGGGCTTGCGCGCTGGGCCTTCGGTCCACCCGGGGAGCGCGCAGCCCGAACCCGACAGATTTGGGGCGAGTTTTGAGCTGCGAATTGGGCTGGATCTTTGGGTTGATGTGTTGGTCGTGCTCTTGCGACCCTTTAGGGTCATGCAGTTCGCCGCCACCCCACGCGGCGGACTGCTATAGGCTGAGAGCGAGTAGCGCGATTCCGAGCGGAATCGCCGTCCTCTTATTAGGATAGAGGCTGTCCAATCGGAGTGCCCGAAGGCACCGGCGCGAGGGAGGCGCGCCGAGGACGAATCTTGTAGAATTGGGGGCGGTGAATGGGTGCTGTGCTCTTGCGGTTCTTTGAGCCGCCGGATTCAACTTAAAATAGGGTAGAGCCAGTTCAGTGATTGGGGTAGAGGCTGCCCAATCGGAGTGCCCGAAGGCACCGGCGCGAGGGGGGCGCGCCGAGGACGAACTTTCAAGAATGGGGACGGGGAATGGGTTGTTGTCAAGCCCGGAAATGGGTCGTGCTCTTGCGGCTCTTTGAGCCGCCGGGCTTATGCGACCCTTTAGGGTCGCCGGCCTTGTCGCCCAGGCGCGGAGCACCTCGGGAGAGTGGGCGACAGGCCGAAGTTCAGAAAATTGTGCGGTGCTTCTGCGACCCAACGGGTCGCGCAGTTCGCCACCACCCTACGCGGCGGACTGCAACCCTCGCAAGCTCGGTCGCGTCCCCGCTGGCGGCAAACTGTTGTCGCACTCAGAACGAATAGGCCGTGCTCCTGCGACCCTTTGGGTCGCGCGGGCCGGAGCCACCCCCGGCGTAGGGCCGCAATCTCGCGATGCTCGTTGCGCCCACGCTGGCTCCGGCCGCTAAAGTCAAGCCAGTTAGGGTAGTTCCACCCCATTGTCCACCGCGGGCATGCGTCCCCGTTTATTCCGAGAGGCAACGCAACTGAAAACCGTGACCACGACCGTCTGAGCCGTTGGCGTAGAGTCCTTGGGGATCGAAACTCAGGTCCATGCCGCGGATGCCGTTTGTGGCGGCAGACCAGCTGAACCCATGACTGTCCACGCGGTTCAGCAAACCTGTATTGTAGTTGCGGTAGCCCGGGGCGGGCCGTGCGGTTCAGTGTCTCCAAAATCAGAATAAGGAAACGAATATAAGTCCGGGTTCTAAGTTCCCAATCGGTTCCGGCGAAAGCTCTTCTGTCCCGTTTATTCCGAGAGGCAGCGCAACGGAAAACCGTGGCCATTGTAACCCGGACTGTTAGGAGTAAGATCGGCTCCGGTGAAGTATGAACAGATACCGTATGATTTGTCCGTTACGGAAGCTGACCAAATTGTTCCTTCACGACCGGTATTGCCTAATCCGCCGAACAATTTGTTATTACCCGCGTCGCGGTAGCCCGGAGCGGGTAAAGGGCTGCCTCTCTTAAAAAGGAATCGCCGGGGGATTTTCAAGGGGGGTGTAAATCCCCCTTGAATGTGCTCTTTGCCTACTTTCTATCACATAATAGAAAGTAGGGGCCCCCGCGGCCCGAGCGGAGCAAAGAAAAGATTGACTTTCAAGAAATGCAATCGCATGCAACGTCCTGCGCGTTTGCGTTTCTCCGTTTATTCCGAGAGGCAGCGCAACTGAAAACTGTAGGCACGATGATCCGAGTGACTCGGATTGAGATACGTTGGTTTGAAGTCAAGCCAGAAACACCCGGAACTCGGCCTCTGAGTCGATGAATAACTGTAACCGTTGGTAGCGATGCCAACCAGTCTACCTGATGCGTAATCGCGGTAGCCCGGGGCGGGAGCAGGTCTAACTGTTCACCCGGAAGACGCGTACGATCCCTTTCAGCCGCTTGATCTTATGGATCACCATGTCGACGGCTTGGGCGCCTTTCACTTCGATCGAAAGCTGGCCCTGCATCATCCCCCGCTGGACGCCGAATGACAGGGAACGGATGTTGAGTTTCAGCTCCTGGGAGACCAGATCGGTGATGCGACCGGCCAAACCCGGGAGGTCGTCGCCGGTAACACGAATCGTCGCCAGAAAGGCCCCGTTCGAGGTCGTCTCGCGCCAACGCGCGCTCAGCACACGGTAGGGGTACTCTTCCCGAAGCCGCTTGGCGTTCGGACAGTCGGTGCGGTGGATGGTGATGCCGCTGTGGACGGTCACGAAGCCGAAAATCGGGTCGCCCAGGATCGGGTGGCAGCAGCCGCCTAACTTGTACTCCACGTCGCGCAGGGTTTCGTCGATCACCAGGCAGTCGCCGCTGCGGTCGTCGCCGGACGCCGAGGGGGCGGACTGGGCGCGACGGGGCTGAATCTCAGGCGCGGGAAGGCGACCCGAGGCGGCGTCGGTCAGGAGCTCTTTCACTTCGCCCATTGGGAGTCGTTGCTCCGATATCAGGGCGTAGACTTCGAAGCCGGTCTTGACTTTATAGTATTTCGACAGGGCGGTCACGGCCTCTTCGATGGTTAGGGGGAGTTTCCAGTTCTTCACTTTCCGCTCCAGCTCCTCTTTTCCGAGCTGGGCGCTCCGGGCCTGGTCGTCGCGCAGGATCTGTTTGATTTTCGCTTTGGCTTTCGAGGTCACGACGATGTCGAGCCAGCCGGCGCGGGGACGCTGGGTCTTGGAGGTGACGATCTCGACGACGTCGCCGTTGCGCAGACGTTCGCGAAGGGAGACGTTGCGGCCGTTGATCCGACCGCCGGTGCAGGTCATACCGAGGTTGGAGTGGATGTCGAAGGCGAAGTCCAGCACGGTGGAGCCTTCGCGAAGTTTGCGGAGGTCGCCGGTGGGGGTGAAGACGAAGACTTCGTTGCTGCTCAGGGCGAGGTCGAAGCGTTCTTCGATGGTCTCGGCGGCTGCGGTGGTCTCGACGATCTCGCGCAGGCGGGCGAGCCATTGTTCGCTCCCGAGGCCTCCGCCGCCGACGCCTTTGTAGCGCCAGTGGGCGGCGACGCCGCGTTCGGCGACTTCGTCCATCCGCCGGGTGCGGATCTGGACTTCGACCCACCGGCCCTGGGGGGTCACGACGGTGGTGTGGAGCGATTCGTAGCCGTTGGATTTCGGAATCGAGATCCAGTCGCGCATCCGGTCGGGGTTGGGGGTGTAGAAGTCGGTCACGACGGAATATACCGACCAGCACTGCATCTTCTCCTGATCGGGGGGGCAGTCGATGATGATCCGGATGGCGAACAGGTCGTAGACCTCTTCGAAGGGGACGCGTTGTTTCCGCATCTTCCGCCAGATGGAGTAGATGGATTTGGTGCGGCTCTTGAGCTTGTAGCGGATGCCGAGGGCGCGGAGGCGATCTTCGATGGGGCGGACGAAGGTGGCGATGAAGGCTTGTCGGGCGGCGTCGCTTTCGCTGAGCTTGCGTACGATGTGGTCGTACTCGCGGGGTTCGAGGTATTTCAGCGAGAGGTCTTCCATCTCGGATTTGATGCCGTAGAGGCCGAGTTTGTGGGCGAGCTGGGAGTAGAGGTTCAGGGTCTCCCAGGCTTTTTTGTTGCGTTTGAGCTCGGGAAAGTTCTCCAGGGCGCGCATCACTTCGAGCCGGTCGGCCATCTTGATGAGGATGACGCGGGGGTCGGTGGAGTAGGAGACGATCAGTTCGCGGAAGTTGTCGGCCTGGAGGGTCGAGGTCTTGGGGTCGACGGCGGAGATGTGGTTGAGGCCGCGGAGGATGCCGGCGCACTCGGGGCCGTAGGCGGCCGCGATCTCCGGAAGGGGCATTCTGCCGAGCCGGGCGACGTCGTGCAGCAGGGTCGAGATCACGGAGTTACGGCCGAGGCCGATCTCTTCGGCGACGATCCGGGCGGTCTGGATGCTGTGGAAAACGAAGGGGGTGCCGTCGTAGCGTTTCAGGTCGCTCAGGCTGCGGACGGCGGTGTGCAGGGCGCGCCGGATCTCGTCGCAGGAGGAGGTGCTGAAGGTGGTGCGGATATAGGTCAGGAAGTCGCGGTAGAGGTTCATGGCGGGAGAGAGGGGGGTGTATATTTCGGGAATTTCGTAACTTGCACTCAAATTTACGACTTAATTCGGTGTGACGGATGAAATCTGGTCTTTTTTTCTCGCTCCTCGGGCTCTCGGCGGTTGCCGCGGGGAACGACGGGAGGGCGTTGGCGCAGGAGGCGAGGCAGGGCGATAAACCCAACATTCTGCTCTTTCTGGTGGATGACATGGGGTGGCAGGATACGTCGGTGCCGTTCTGGCACGATACCACGGAGCTGAATCGGAGGTATTGCACGCCGCAGATGGAACGGATGGCGCGGAATGCGCTGAAGTTCACCAATGCCTATGCTTCGGCGGTCAGTTCGCCGTCGAGGGTCAGCCTCATGACGGGGATGAATCCGGCGGCGCATCGGGTCACGAACTGGACGTTGTACAAGGATCGGGGGCCGGATCCGGAGAGCCCGCTGCTGAGGTGGCCGGAGTGGAATGTGAACGGAATCGCGGCTACGCCGGGGGTGCCGCGGACGACGTATGCGACGATGCTGCCGGAGCTCTTGCGGGAGGCCGGATATCGCACGATTCTGGTGGGAAAGGCTCATTTCGGGGCGATGGAGACGCCGGGGGCGGATCCGTTGACGCTGGGGTTCGATATCAATGTCGCGGGGCATGCGGCGGGGGGATTGGCTTCGTATCTGGGCGAAAACAATTTCGGAAACAGGCCGGGGGAGGAGCAACAGAGTCCGTTTGCGGTGCCGGGGTTGGAGAAGTACTGGGGGGAGGATATCTTCGTGACGGAGGCGTTGACGCGCGAGGCGAAAAAACAGATCGATACGGCGTTGTGGCTGGATCAGCCGTTTTTTCTCTACATGAGCCACTATGCGGTGCATGTGCCGCTGGATCGGGACACGCGGTTCTATGCGAAGTATGAGAAGGCGGGGCTCGATCCGAGGGAGGCGGCTTATGCGGCGTTGATCGAAGGGATGGACAAAAGTCTGGGCGATTTGCGCGACTACTTGAAGGAAAAGGGGGTCGACCGGAATACGGTGGTTATTTTCCTGTCGGACAACGGGGGTTTGGCGGCGTGGGGACGCGGGGGAAGGCCGGGAACGCAGAATTTCCCGCTCCGAAGCGGCAAGGGATCGGCGATGGAGGGGGGGACGCGGGTGCCGATGATGGTCGAGTGGCCGGGGGTGACGGAGGGGGGGACGAATTGTCAGGTGCCGGTGGCGATCTGCGACCTGATGCCGACGGTGGTCGAGATGGCGGGGGGAGATCGGTCGAAAACGGTGCAGCGGATCGACGGGCAGAGTCTGGTGCCGCTTCTGAGGGGGGATGCGGCGATGGGGCGGAAGCATCCGCTGGTGTGGCATTTCCCGAATATGTGGGATGCGGAGGGGGACGGGATTGCGCCGCACAGTTCGATTCGGATCGGGGACTGGAAGCTGATCTATTTTTACGATACGGAGCGGACGGCGTTGTTCAATCTCCGGGAGGATATTTTCGAAAAAATAGACCATGCGGAGAATCCGCGTCAGCAGAAACGCCGGGAACGGATGGCGAAGCGGCTCACGGCGGAGCTGAGGCGGATGGGGGCGCAGGTGCCGTGGAATGTGGCGCGAAACGAGTGGTGTGCGTGGCCGGACGGTTCGCCGTACCGGATCCGGCTCGACCGACGGGCGCGGAAGGTGGTGGGAGAGTCGGGGGGAGGGTCTCGGCTCCGGTAGCTGTGTGTAGGGCCCTGTTTATTCCGAGAGGCAGCGCAACGGAAGACCGAAGGCACGGCTGTTTGTGCCGTTTGGATTGATCCATGTGGCGTGGAAACCCAAGTACATTCCATTGTTCCCGTTTGCCGACGATGAGTAGCTGGCACCTTCGTTGCAGACGCTGCCCGGTGCTCCCGAGATATAGTCGCGGTAGCCCGGGGTTGCCGTTTTTGTTCATGTTTCGGATAGAGGCTGCCCTTATTTTTAGGGTAGACCCGGCCCTTTGCCCACCGCGGGCCCGCGGCGTTTATTCCGAGAGGCAACGCAACTGATGACCGAAGGCCCGGCCGTTCGAGGTGCTGGTACCGAGGTATTGCGACGTGAAATTCAAGTCCATGCTACTACTGTCGTTGACTGTGGAAGCCCAGCTGAATCCGGCGCTGCCGACGAGGCCTGATTCGCCTGAGGGGTAGTCGAGGAAGCCCGGGGTGCACCCACCGGGTGTTTTACTGGCCGCCTTTACCCCAATTTGAGGCAAGGCTGCCCGGTTCGAGTGCCGTGTGTCTCCGTTTATTCCGAGAGGCAACGCGGCTGATTGCTTTGTCCACGATAGTCCGAGTAGCTGGTGTTGAGGTACTGCGAAGTGAAATTCAAGTCCAGCTTGTAGACTTCGCTTGTTGTAGACGACCAGCTAAATCCGCTATTGCCGACAGAGCTTAACGTGCCCGTATAATAGAATCGGTAGTCCGGGGCGGGGTTTGTGCAGTCCGCCGCTCGGGGTGGCGGCGAACTGCGCGGCTCAAAGAGCCGCAAGAGCTCAGCCTAACTCACCGCCCCAATTCTGTCGGGTTCGGGCTGCGCGCTCTGGGGGTGGGCCAAAGGCCCAGCACGCAGGCCCGGCGACCTAAAGGTCGCACGAGTACCGCACCCATTCACCGCCTAAAGCTCTCGGGTTCGGCCTGTCGCCCACCCCCTGAGCGGCTTCGCCGCTGGGCGACAAGGCCGGCGGTTCTACGAACCGCAAAAGCAACATTTTCTTTATTACCCAATCCGTTGGGTTCGTCCTCGGCGCGCCCCCCACGCGCCGCTATTGCGTCGCTGCGCCCGAGGACGGCGATTCCGAACGGAATCGCGCTATTCGCTCTCGGCCCAAATTCCAGCCCAAAGCTCGGCCCAGCGCGGCACGAAAACCGCAACCGGTTTTCCCGCCCCAAGAACAGGCAAAGCCCAAAGCTCGCCCCAGTTCTCCGCCCCGTGTGTGCCTCACTGCGGCTCCGCTTTCGCTCCGCCGGTGCCGTCGCCCGCTGGGATTTCATCTCGATTTTGCTCACCGCAAAATGAGCGAAATCCCTCTTTAGGCGGGCGGGCGACGGATTTTTTGCGTTGTTCTTTTTTCGCGCGCCTGCGCGATTCATTCTATTTCGGCTCACCGCCGAAATGATTGAATCGCTTCTTTAGGCGGGGCGCGCGTCTTTGGCTACAGGAGGGTACTGCCCTTACGCCGGGCGGGCGGTGCGTTGACCTGCGGTCTCCCTCGCGCTTGCGAGGCATCGTCGACAAGCCGACGTGCTCTCGCTTCACTACTCGGGTCCGGCACTCGGAAGGGGCAGCCTCTATCCCAAGGCTGCCTCGGCCCAAATCTTTGTCCGCGCGCCTGGGGGGAAATCTTGTCAAAACGTGCCAGCACATTTTGGCGATTTCCCTCTTAAGGCGAGGCGCGCGATTGGTTTGAGGGTACTGTTCTCTTTGTGAACAAAGAGAACCAGAAAAACTTTCGACGGATGCTGACGCATCCTCAAGCTGCCGACGGCCCAAGTCTTTCGTTCAAGCGCGCGCAGAAAAATATGAATCAATGACTTTAAACTCAAATAAATGACAACAATTTCCGATATGATTCAACCGATAGAGGCGTTTGCCCCGGTGGCGTGGCAGGAGGAGTGGGACAATGCCGGGTGGCAGGTGGCGCCGACTGATCCCGGGACAACGCCCTGTTTGGGGGTGCTGGTGGCGCTCGATATGACGGAAGAGGCGCTGCAAGAGGCTGTCGAGGCGGGGTGCAATCTGGTCGTTTGTCACCATCCGCTCTTTTTCAGAGGAGTGAAACGGCTCGTCGGGGCGACGCTTCAGCAGCGGATTGCGGCAGAGGCGATCCGGCACGGGGTGGCGATCTATGCGGCCCACACCAATCTGGACGTCGCGCCCGGAGGCGTGAGCGCTCGGCTCGCCGAGAAGTTGGGGCTGAGGGAGGTCAGGGTGCTCGCACCGCGCGAAAACCGGCTCATGAAACTCGTCTTTTATACCCCGTCGGCCTATGCCGAACCGGTGAGAACGGCGGTCTGGGAGGCGGGAGCAGGCTGCATCGGGCGGTACGAGGCGTGCAGTTTCAACTGCGAGGGGACGGGGACGTTTCGGGCGGCGGCACCGGAATGTCGGCCGTTCGTGGGGAGCGTCGGCGAGCTCCATGCCGAACGGGAGATCAGAACGGAGGTCGTCGTGCCGAAAGAGCGGATATCGGCGGCCATCAGAGCTTTGCGGGAGGTGCATCCGTACGAGGAGCCGGCCTATGACCTGATTCCGCTCGCGTTGCCGGATCCGAGGGTCGGGCTGGGGTGTGTGGGCGAATTGCCGGAGGAGGTGCCGGTGGCGGAGTTTCTGGGCCGAGTGGCGCGGGCGATCGGTGCGAGTTGCTTGAAACACAGTCCGATAGCGTCCAAGATGGTGCGCCGGGTGGCGGTGTGCGGAGGGAGCGGGGCGGAGTTCATTCCGGAGGCGATGGCGAGGGGGGCACAGGTCTACCTCACGGCGGATCTGAAATACCATGATTTTCAGCGCGCAGAGGGGAGGATCACGCTGGTGGACGGGGGGCATTTCGAAACGGAACGGCAGGCGGTCGATCTTTTTTGTGAACTCATATCGAAAAAATTCCCTAATTTTGCAGTTCGGCGAGCGGGGGAGACCGGGGCGGTCGGATATTTCTTCGACGGAAGATAGGTCGCGATCACGAGAGATGCGAAATATAATCAGATAGTTACCATACACGCACCCACATGGCTACCAAAACCAAAAACGTTGCCGAAGAGTTGTCTACCGAGGAGAAAATCGGTGTCCTCTATGCGCTTCAGCAGATCGATTCCAAAACCGACAGCATCAACCACATCAAGGGGGAGTTGCCTTTCGAGGTGCAGGATCTGGAGGATGTGATCGGGGGGCTCGAAACGCGCATCGGAACTTACGGAGAACAGGCCGATGAGTTGAGCCGGGAGGTCAAGGCGAAAAAAGAGGAGATCGAACAGGCGAAGGCACTCATTAAAAAATACGAGGCCCAGCAGGACGATGTGCGGAATAACCGGGAGTTCGACTCACTCTCCAAGGAGATCGAGTACCAGAAACTCGAAATCGAATTGGCCGAAAAACGCATCAAGGAGTTCAATGCCGAGATCAAAAACAAGAAAAAACTGATCGAGGATACGAAGGCGTTGCTGGAGGATCGGAAGATCGACCTCGACGCGAAGCAGGCCGAGCTGGCGGGGATCGAGGAGGAGACGGCCAAGGAGCTGGAGGAGCTCGGAAAACAGGCTGCCGAGGCGAGGGGGAAGATCGACGAGCGGTTGTTGTCGGCTTACGACCGGATTCGGAAGAATGTCAGGAACGGTTTGGCGGTGGTGACGGTCAAGCGGGATGCGTGCGGGGGGTGTTTCAACCGGATTCCGCCGCAGAGGCAATTGGATATCCGGATGAGCAAAAAGATCATCGTCTGCGAATATTGCGGCCGGATTCTGGTCTCGGATTTGCTGGACGGAGAGGCGGAATAGCAGGAAAATCGGACGATATGGCGCGCGAACTGACAAAATGTCGGTTCGCGCGTTTTTGGTATGCGGTTTGTCTGTTCTGAGGGGGGCGAGCGGGAAGGAAATTTGGCGGATTGCGAAATTGTTCGTATCTTGTCTCCGACCCAAGGGGGGATTTTTTACCGATTTACGATAAATACAAGTTGCCTATCGATCGATATCTACTCAAAACCACACGTTAAAACGAGTAGAAACCATGAAAACCGAAATCAGAAACGACAAGGAGCAGCGGTTGCTCCGGTCGTTCATCAATGGCGACGAATCGGCGATTGCTACCCTGATCGAAGGTTATCGAAAAAAGGTATATAACTACATCCTGATGCTGGTCAAGGATCGACAGACGGCGGACGACCTCTGTCAGGAGACCTTTATCAAGGTGATCGGGAGCCTCAGAGGGGGCAAGTATGCCGAAAACGGAAAGTTCATCTCATGGGTGTTGCGAATTGCGCACAATCAGGTGATCGATTTTTTCCGGGGAGGGCGCAGACCGGCGCATGTCACGAGCGAGGATGCGGGGTACGATGTCTTGAATAACAAGGAGTTGGCGGATCCGACGGTCGAGGATCGTATGATCCGGGATCAGCTGGAGGAGGATGTGCGGAGTCTGATCGACCGGCTGCCGGAGGAGCAACGGGAGGTGGTGGTCTTAAGGCACTATTTCGACCTCAGTTTCAAGGAGATCGCGCAGCAGACGGGGGTGAGTATCAATACGGCGCTGGGGAGGATGCGGTATGCGTTGATCAACTTGCGCAAACTGGTGGATGAGAGGCGGTTGGCGTTTGCATAAGAAATCATATTTTTGGAGTCTCCTCCTCTCTGCTTTATGCGGAGAGGAGGAGACTCTTGTTTTTTTTGGGGGTCTTGCCTATTGGGGCTGTTGCGAGGCGTGGGTGGAGGCGGCCTTGGGATTGGGGCTGAGGCTGCCGTAGCGAAACGTAAGTTTCGCCCGTCCACGGGACGTGGGGCCTGCCCGGCCCGAGGGCAGTCTCCTCCTGTTGGTAAAGCCGCGCGCCGCCGCCTGAAGAAGCGATTCAACTATTTCGGCGGTAGCCGAATATAGATGAATCGCGCAAGGCGCGCGAAAACGCGGCGGAGCGACAGCGGAGCCGCAGTGAGGCTGACACGGGGCGGAGAATTGGGTTGTGCTTTGGGCTCTGACTGTTTTTCGGGCGCGAAAACCGGCTACGGTTTTCGCGCCGCGCGGAGTATGGGGCTTGGCTTTGGGCCGTGGGTTGGGCTGAACTGTTGGCCAGACTTTGGGCTGAGCTTTTGCGACTCGCAGAGTCGCGCGGGCCGAAGCCTCCCCTAGCGGAGGCCCGCAACTGACGTTGCTTTTAGGCCCCGCAGGCTTCGTCCGCTTGAACTGAGAGCGAATAGCGCGATTCCTCAGGAATCGCGCTACTCGGCGAGAGCGACGCGCGCTGAGGACGAACCTCGCAGAATTGGGGCGGTGAATGTGTTGTTGCTCTTGTGACCCATAGGGTCGCCGGCCCTGTCGCCCAAGAGATTAGGGTTGTAGGTTGGGCTGAACCGTTGCCGAGTTTCTGCGGCTCATTGAGTCGCGTAGTCCTCCGCCCCGGCAGGCGGCGGGCTGCAACTCGTCGGAGCTCGTTGCGCCCCCGCTGGCGGCGAACTGCTGTTGTTGGTCGAGGACGCACTTCCGAGAATGAGGCGGTGAAAGAGGCGCTGCTTTTGCGACCCTTTAAGGTCGCGCGGGCCGAAGCCTGCGGAGGCCCGCAATTCGCGAAGCTCATTTTAGGCCCCGCAGGCTTCGGCCGCCAAGATCAAACTAAAGTAGGGTAGAGACTGGCAGGTATTGGGGTAGTTTTAGGGTAGAGGCTGGCAGCAAAAGACGCTGTGTGTCCGTTTATTCCGAGAGGCAAAGCAACTGATGACCGAAAGCGCGGTTGAATGCACGACAGGGATCGATCCACGTCGAATAAAAGTACAGGCACATTCCGTTGGTTGCATCGACCGAAGACGACCAATTGTAGCCGTAGTCGCCGGAGAACCTTGCTACGCCTTCAACGTTTGTGCGGCCATAGTCGCGGAAGCCCGGGGTGGTGCTGCTCGGCACCCGAACCAGCCCCATGGCTGCCTCTACTCCAAACAATCGACCTGCCTCGTTTCCCATTTAGGGCAGACACAGCCAGTAAAAGACGCAGTGCGTCCTGTTTATTCCGAGAGGCAACGCAACGGAAGACCGGAGCCGCGACCCGTTGTGGTGCTGGGATAGAGTGTCGTTGTATTGAAATTCATGAATACGCCGTAAGTTGCGTTGGCCCAGTTGTGCCAGTAGAATCCGAAATTGCCGTTTCCCCAAGCATTCCCTGAATTGTATCCGCGGCTGCCCGGGGCGGGGGCCGATCGGCATGCGAAAGCTAAATTAGGGTAGAGGCTACCGGTTATTTAGGTCGAGGCTACCATTAAAAGCCGCTTAGCGTCTGTTTATTCCGAGAGGCAGCGCAACTGAAAACCGTAGCCGCGGTTGTCTGAGAAACCGGGGCCCAGGTAGTTGGAACTGAAACCCAAATCCAGACCGCCGATATTGCTCGTTGACGACGAGTAGCTGAATCCATTTTGCCCTACGACGTACAGTGTGCCCGAAGAGTTGCTGCGGAAGCCCGGGGCGCGCCCGCAGGGCGTTTTACTGGCAGCCTCTACCCCAAAGTGATTCTACCCCAGGCAATTGACCTTCCTCAGCCTCCGTTTAGTGTAGACACAGCCATTAACAGACGCCGTGCGTCCGTTTATTCCGAGAGGCAACGCAACGGAAGACCGTGGGAGCGGTAGTGCGAGGTGCCGGAGTCGAGCCACGTCACGTTGAAATTCAAGTCCAGACTGTAGAGCTCGTCCGGAGAGGAAGACCAACTGTAACCGTCCTTACCGACACTCATCAGATCCCCCCGTCGCCCATTGATCCCCCCGTCGCGGAAGCCCGGGGCGAAAGGGAGAGGAGTTTCTCTCGTTTTTATTTCGTATCTTGCAACACCTTATCAACCTTAAAACTCAATTTCGAAAATGGCTCAGGATCAATTCGTAAACAGACATATCGGAAATGCAGCCGAAGAGGTCGAACAGATGCTCGGAGTGATCGGCGTCGGATCGGTCGGCGAACTCATCGACCAGGTGGTGCCACCGCAGATTCAGCTGCCGAAACCCCTCGAACTCGATCGACCGATGAGTGAATACGAATTTGCGGCCCATATCCGGGAGCTGGGAGCGAAAAACCGGCCGCTGCGGACGCTGATCGGGATGGGGTATTACGGAACGGCGACCCTGGCGCCGGTGATGCGCAATATTTTCGAAAATCCGGCCTGGTATACTTCCTATACGCCGTATCAGGCCGAGATTTCGCAGGGACGGCTGGAGGCGTTGCTCAACTTTCAGACCATGGTCAGCTCGCTGACGGGGCTGGAGGTGGCCAACTGCTCGCTGCTGGACGAGGCGACGGCGGCGGCCGAGGCGATGATCATGATGTTCAACCTGCGGTCGCGGGAGGCGGTCAAGGAGGGACGGAACGTCTTGTTCGTGGACGAGAATATCTTCCCGCAGACGCTCGATGTGCTACTCACGCGGTCGGAACCGCTGGGAATCGAGCTGGCGGTGGATTCGTTCGAGGAGTATGAGTTCAACGGGCGGGAGTTCGGGGCGATTGTCCAGTATCCGGGCGCTAATGGGTATGTGGCGGATTATTCGGCTTTTGCGGCGGGGTGTCATGAGCGGGGGATGCTGGTGGCGGCGGCGGCGGATATCCTGTCGTTGGCGCTGCTGCGTGCGCCGGGTGAGTGGGGGGCGGATATTGCGGTGGGTTCGACGCAGCGGTTCGGGATTCCGATGGGATTCGGGGGGCCGCATGCGGGGTATATGGCGACGCGGGATGCCTACAAACGGCAGATGCCGGGGCGGATTATCGGGGTCTCGGTGGATCGGTTGGGAAACCGGGCGCTCAGGATGGCGCTCCAGATGCGCGAACAGCATATCAAACGGGAGCGGGCGACTTCCAATATTTGTACGGCGCAGGCGTTGCTGGCGACGATGGCGGGCATGTTCGCGGTCTATCACGGGGCGGAGGGGCTTCGGCGGATTGCGACTCATGCCCATGCGCACGCACATGCGGCGGCGGAGCTGCTCAAGGGGTTGGGGTATGAGCTGGTTTCGGACTGCTATTTCGATACGATCGAGGTGGCGGCCGATGCGGAAAAGGTGGAGGCGATTGCGGTTGCGAAGGGGCTGAATTTGTTCTATCCGACGAACGATACGGTGCATATCAGTTTTGACGAGCTCTCCACGGTGGCGGAGGTGAATACGGTTGCGGCGATCTTTGCGGAGGCGCTTTCTGCGGGAGAGGCTAAGGCTGCCCTTGTACTCAATACTGTGGACGAGGGGATTTTCCTGCCGGCGGCTTTGCTGCGGGGGGACGAGATACTGACGGAAGCGGTCTTCCGGAAATATCGCAATGAAACGGATTTGATGCGCTATATCAAGCGGTTGGAGCGGCGGGATATCTCGCTGGCGGATTCGATGATCTCGCTGGGGTCGTGTACGATGAAGCTCAATTCGGCGGTCTCGATGATGCCGCTCTCGCTGGCGAATTGGGCCGATGTCCATCCGTTCGTGCCGCTGGATCAGGCGGAGGGATACATGGAGATGATCCGAGGGCTGGAGCATGACCTGGCGGTGATTACGGGGTTCGAGGCGGTCTCGTTGCAGCCCAATTCGGGGGCGGCGGGCGAATATACGGGGCTGATGGTCATTCGGGCTTACCACATGAGCCGGGGCGATCATCAGCGGCGGGTGGCGCTGATTCCGGCGTCGGCGCACGGGACGAATCCGGCGTCGGCGGCGATGGCGGGGATGAGGATCGTGGTGGTGGCGTGCGACGACCGGGGGAATGTGGATGTGGACGACCTGCGCAAAAAGGCGGAGGAGCATGCGGCGGAGCTGGCTTGTCTGATGATTACGTATCCGTCGACGCACGGGATTTTCGAGGGGAAGATCAAGGAGATTATCAATATTATTCATGAGAACGGGGGGCAGGTCTATTTCGACGGGGCGAATATGAATGCGCTGGTGGGGCTCTCGTCGCCGGGGTTCATCGGGGCGGATGTCTGCCACCTGAACCTGCACAAGACGTTCGCGATTCCGCACGGGGGCGGGGGACCGGGCGTGGGGCCGATCGGGGTGGCGGCGCATCTGGTGCCGTTCCTGCCGTCGCACTCTATTGTAAAAACCGGGGGCACGGATGGAATTACGGCGGTCTCGGCGGCGCCGTGGGGGAGTGCGATGGTCGAGGCGATCTCGTACGGATACATCAAAATGATGGGGGCGGAGGGGTTGAAACGGGCGTCGGAGATGGCGATCGTGGCGGCCAATTACATGGCGTGCGCGCTCAAGGGGCATTACGGGATTGTCTACACGGGCGAAACGGGGCGTGTGGGGCATGAGATGATCGTGGATTGCCGGAACTTCAGGGCGGAATATGGGGTCGAGTGCGGGGATATTGCACGTCGGCTGATGGACTATGGGTTCCATGCGCCGACGCTGTCGTTCCCGGTGCACGATACGCTGATGGTGGAGCCGACGGAGAGCGAACCGAAGGCTGAACTGGATCGCTTTATCGAGACGCTGATTGCGATTCGCAAGGAGTGCGAGGCGTTTGCGGGGGCGGAGGATCATATCGTCAGGAATGCGCCGCATACGGCATACGAATGTTGTGGAGCTTCGGACGAATCGGGGTGGACGCACCCGTATTCGCGGCGTGAGGCGGCGTTCCCGTTGCCGTGGGTGCGGGAGAACAAGTTCTGGCCGTATGTCTCGAAGATCGATGCGGGATATGGCGACCGAAATCTGGTCTGCACGTGCGATCCGTTGGAGACTTATCTGTAAAACTGTTGTGGCTGTGGGGTGTGTGCCTTGCAGCAGATGTCGTCGGACACGGCGGGCACGATTGTGTCCGCCGTGTCTTTTTTATCTCTTTTCGGAGCGTTGAGGCGGGCAGTTATTTAGGCCGTTACTATTCCTTCTTAGCTTAATCGCGCGCCACGCCTCAGTGGGGAAATCGTCAAAATGTGCTGGCACGTTTTGACAAGGTTTCCCAAGGCGCGCGAACAGAGAATGGGGTAGAGGCTGCCGCAGCAAAACGAAGTTTTGCCCGTCCACGGGACGTGGGGCCCGCGCGGCCCGAGCGCAGTACCTTCCCGTAGGACAGACGCGCGCTACGCCTAAAGGAGCGATTCAACTATTTCGGCGGTAGCCGAATATAGGTGAATCGCGCAGGCGCGCGAAAAGCCTCGACTTCGAGCAAAAATCCGTCGCCCGATCCGCTTTGTTAAAGAGGTAGTGAATTAGGGATTGCTTTCGAGGGTTGAAGCCTGTGGGGCTCACAGCAACGTCAGTTGCGGGCCTCCGTTGGGGAGACTTCGGCCCGCGCGGTTCTTCGAACCGCAGAAGAGCAAATGGGGTAGAGGCTGTCGGTTACTTAGGGTAGTTCCAGCCCTTTGCCCACCGCGTGCCCGCGGCGTTTATTCCGAGAGGCAGCGCAACTGAAAACCGTAGGTGCGATAGTCTGGGTAGCCGGTATTGAGGCCTGTCACATAGAAATTCAAATCCAGACCATAGATGTCGTTCGTGGCGGAAGACCAGCTGAATCCGTGATAGCCGACGCTGAGCAGTCCGCCTGAGCCTGAATAGCGGCTGCCCGGGGCGGGAGAAACACAACACTGAGGGGAAAGAATCTAAAAGAAAAGGGGAATGAGTTGATACTCATCCCCCCCGTGTGTGTTTAGAGTGAGAATGTTTGACAAGGACTCACAGCTCCCTCCTATTCCTACTCCCATTCGATGGTTGCCGGCGGTTTCGACGAAATATCATACACTACGCGATTAATTCCCCGCACTTTATTGATAATATCGTTCGAAACTTTCGCCAAAAGTTCATACGGCAGGTGGACCCAGTCGGCGGTCATCCCGTCGGTCGAGGTCACGGCGCGCAGGGCTACGCAAGACTCATACGTCCGTTCGTCGCCCATCACGCCGACGCTCTGCACCGGCAGCAGCATGACGCCTGCCTGCCAAACCCGGTCATACCATCCCCATTCGCGTAAAGCGTTGATGAAGATGGCGTCGGCTTCCTGCAAAATGCGCACTTTCTCTTTCGTAACCTCCCCCAGTATCCGAATCCCCAAGCCCGGCCCCGGGAAGGGGTGACGTCCCAGCAAAAGGTCGGAGAGGCCCAGCTCCCGACCGATCCGCCGCACTTCGTCTTTGAAAAGCAACCGCAGCGGTTCCACGATCTTGAGGTTCATCTTCTCGGGCAGGCCGCCTACGTTGTGGTGCGATTTGATGGTCACGCTCGGCCCGTTGACTGATACGGATTCGATGACGTCCGGATAGATCGTCCCCTGGGCCAGCCAACGCACCTCCTTGAGCTTCTGTGCCTCGGTGTCGAAGACTTCGATGAAGTCGCGGCCGATGATCTTCCGCTTCTGTTCCGGATCGGTCACGCCTGTCAGATCTCCGAGGAATTTGTCGCCGGCGTCGACGCCGATCACGTTGAGCCCCATGTTCTTATAGGAGTCGAGCACGCTGGAGAATTCGTCTTTCCGCAAGAGGCCCATATCGACGAAGATACAGGTCAGGTTGGCGCCGATGGCCTTGTGCAGCAATACGGCGGCCACGGAGGAGTCCACGCCGCCCGAAAGCCCGAGGACGACTTTGTCGTTCCCGAGTTTCGCCCGCAGTTCGCGGACGGTGGTTTCGATGTACGATGCGGGTGTCCAGTCCTGTTTGCATCCGCAGATGTCGACGACGAAGTGTTTCAGCAGTTGAAGCCCTTCGGTGGAGTGGTAGACTTCGGGGTGGAACTGAATCCCCCAGGTATCTTCACCCGCGATGTGGAAGGCGGCGACCCGTACATCTTCGGTGCTGGCGATGATTTCGCAGCCGGTCGGCTCTTTGACGATGGTGTCGCCGTGGGACATCCAAACCTGGGTCTGTTCGCTCAGACCGGCGATCAGCGGGTTCTGGCTCTGCACTTTCGAGAGCATGGCGCGGCCGTACTCTCTGCTGTTGGACGGTGCGACTTCGCCGCCGAAATGATGGGCCAGATATTGTGCGCCGTAGCAAACGCCGAGCAGGGGCAGATGTCCTTTAATCCCGCCGAGGTCGATCCGGGGCGCCTCTGCGTCGCGCACGGAGAAGGGGCTGCCGGACAGAATCACGCCCCTTACGGTGGGATCAATGGCGGGGTAGTGGTTGTAGGGGTGTATCTCGCAATAGACGTTCAGTTCGCGTACCCGTCTGGCTATCAGCTGGGTGTACTGCGATCCGAAGTCGAGGATCAGAATTTTTTCCTGCATAGACGAACGTGATGTTAGATGGATACAAATTTACAGTTTTCGGCGGAATTTCCCACTATGGGGCCGGACTAAAGCCGGGAGACTCGGAGCGAATGGTCTTTTTCGATGGTCAGGGCGAGGCCGTCGTGGCCCAAAAGGGTCTCGGGAAACTCGCTCCGGGCTTCGTCCAGCAGGGGGGCAAGGCTCTTATATCGGGCGGAGTAGTGGCCGAGCAGCAGATGCCTGACGTTCGCCTGGCGGGCGATCCGGGCGGCCTGAAGGGCGGTGGAGTGGCCGGTCTTCGCGGCGAGCGCTTTGTCTTCGTGGAGGTAGGTGGATTCGTGGTAGAGCAGATCCACGCCTTCGACGAGGGCGGCGACTTTCCCGGAGGGGGTGGTGTCGCTGCAAAAGGCGTAGCTTCTCGGTGTGTAAGGCCGGTAGGTGGCCTCGCGGGCAGTCAGGGGGGCGCCGTTGGCTAAGGTGGTATCTCGGCCTTGTTTCAGGACGGCGATCTGGACGGGGGTCAGTCCATATCCTTCGACGAGGTGTTTGTGTACGTTCAGGCTGGGTTCGTGCTCACGAAAGAGGTAGCCGCAGCAGGGAACGCGATGCCGAAGGGGAAGGCTGGAGACGCTGAACACGCGGTTCGACCATACGTCGATCCCGGATGCTCTGGTGTCCACTTCGTTGATATCCAGTGGATAAGGTAGCTCGACTCCGAAAAATCCGAAGTGGCTCCGCAGCATCTCACCGAATGGATGCGGGGCGATGATTTCCAACCGCCGTGTCCGCCCCATCATGCTCATGGTGGAGAGCAGGCCGAAAATCCCGTAAACGTGGTCGCCGTGTAGATGGGTGATGAAAATCGCGTTGATTTTCAACGGATTAATCCCGTATCGAAGAAGCTGGTATTGTGTCCCTTCGCCGCTGTCGATCAAAAAAAACTGCTCATGTACGTTCAGTACATGAGCAGTATGATGCCTGGTAGCGGTCGGTCGGGCCGAACTGCATCCCAGTATGGTCACTCGAAAGGTCATAACACGATTGTTTATAACTATTCTTTGGCTACGAGAGTGAACTGTTCTTTTTGTGAACAAAAAGAACCAAAAAAACTTTCGACGGATGCTTCGCATCCTCCAGCTGCCGGCGGCCCAACTCTCGGACTCTTCTTTGGGCCGGGGATTCTTCCGGGCGCGTTGGGGTAATTCCCACATTATACGCGCCCGGAGAACCCCGACCCAAAAGCAGTCACGAAGACTGAGGACTGCGGAGCCTGAGGAGTAGCGTAGCTATCATGAAAGTCTTTTGGGTACCTTTTCTTCAGAAAAGGTACGGTTCTATCCAGCACAAAGAACGGTTATAATAAACAGGTGCTTATTAGTTTTTGCCTTCGAGCTGCGCTTTGAGTTCAGCGAGGCCCGAGATATCTCCCAGCGTGGTTTTTTCCATCGACGAGGAGAGTTTCTTCACGGCATCCTGGGTGGAAGCTTCTTTCACGGCATCTTCTTTGCCTTTGGCTTCTTCGAAGGTGCGGGTGTGCGAAAGGATGAGTTTCCGGTTGTTTTTGCCGAATTCGAGGACGCGGAATTCCAGGGTTTCGCCCACTTTAGCGGTCGTCCCGTCGGCTTTGACCAGACCACGTCCCGGTGCGAAGCCTTCACCGCCTTCGTTCAAGGTCACGACGGCGCCTTTGTCGTTGATTTCGGCGATCGTTCCGGTGTGGATGGTATCCGGTTTATAGATGGTTTCGTAAACGTCCCACGGGTTTTCTTCCAACTGTTTGTGACCGAGGCTCAAACGACGGTTTTCTTTGTCGATTTCCAGTACCTGTACATCGATCATGGAGTCGATCTGGGTGAATTCCGAGGGGTGTTTGATTTTCTTGGTCCAGCTGAGGTCGCTGATGTGGATCAGACCGTCGACGCCTTCCTGGATTTCGACGAAGACGCCGAAGTTGGTGAAGTTGCGTACGCGGGCCTGGTGTTTCGAGCCTACGGGATATTTGGTTTCGATGTTTTCCCACGGATCCGGGGTCAGTTGTTTGATACCCAATGACATCTTGTGATCGTCGCGGTCGAGGGTCAGGATGACTGCTTCGACTTCGTCGCCGACTTTCATGAAGTCTTGTGCGGAGCGCAGGTGTTGCGACCAGCTCATTTCGGAGACGTGGATCAAGCCTTCGACGCCCGGTGCAATCTCGATGAATGCGCCGTAGTCGGCCATCACGACGACTTTACCTTTAACTTTGTCGCCGACTTTCATCTCTGCGGCCAAGGCGTCCCACGGATGCGGGGTGAGTTGTTTCAGGCCGAGGGCGATGCGTTTCTTGGCGTCGTCGAAGTCGAGGATAACGACGTTGAGTTTCTGGTCGAGTTGTACGATCTCTTCGGGGTGGTTGACGCGGCCCCAGGAGAGGTCGGTGATGTGGATCAGACCGTCGACGCCGCCGAGGTCGATAAATACGCCGTAGGAGGTGATGTTCTTAACGGTCCCTTCGAGGATCTGGCCTTTTTCGAGTTTGCCGATGATGTCTTTTTTCTGTTGTTCGAGTTCGGCTTCGATCAGGGCTTTATGCGATACGACGACGTTGCGGAATTCCTGGTTGATCTTAACGACTTTGAATTCCATGGTCTTGTCGACGTAGATGTCGTAGTCGCGAATGGGTTTCACGTCGATCTGGGAGCCGGGAAGGAAGGCTTCGATGCCGAAGACGTCGACGATCATACCGCCTTTAGTCCGGCATTTGATATAGCCCTTGATGATTTCGTCTTTTTCGAGGGCTTCGTTGACGCGATCCCACGAACGGAGCTGCCGTGCTTTCTTGTGAGACAGGGCGAGCTGGCCTTTCTTGTCTTCGGCGGATTCGACGTAGACTTCCACTTTGTCGCCGACTTTGAGGTCGGGGTTGTAGCGGAATTCGCTGCTGGAGATCACGCCTTCGGATTTGAAGCCGATGTTGACGAGAACTTCGCGTTTGTCGATAGCGGTGACGGTACCTTCCATCACTTCGCCGGTCTGGATGTTCGAAAGGGTCTGGTCGTACTCTTTGGCGATTTGTTCTTTGCTGGCGCCGCCGTAAAGACCGGCTTCGGTCTCGAAGGCGTCCCAGTTGAACGTTTCCACGGGTACGGAGGCGTTCGAAAGCGTCGCGGATTTGGTTTCTTCTGCGTTTGTCATTGTTTTGTTTGTGTTTGAAACTAAACGGGTTAGACTTTATGTATTGACGCCTTTCGGCTTCCTCTTTGGGGGAGTGGGCCGAAAGGCGTCGCAAAGATACGAATATTTTTAGTTATTCCTAATGGTGTCGGGGGGCGATTCGGAGGAGAGATTGTCTGGTTCGAGCGCCGCTGGGCACCGCCCCGGGCTACCGTCATACAAACTCCGGGACACTGGTATATATCGGTTGTCACGGATTCAGCTGGTCGTCCACAACGAATGACATTGATGGAGCATATCTGACATTCAGTACCGCTGATCTTGAGCCCAGTTTTGTAAACAGCCGTACCTACGGTTTTCAGTTGCGTTGCCTCTCGGAATAAACGGGGCACCGCGCGGCACTCGAATACAGGCTGGGCTACTTTATGCGGGCTGGACTTAGCGGTTCGCCGCCAGCGGTGAGTGCAACGAGCTCCGTCGAGTTGCAGCCCGCCGCATGGGGTGGCGGCGGACTGCGCGGCTCAAAGAGCCGCAGAAGCTCGGCCCAAAGCACCGCCCCATTCTGTGGCATTCGTCCTCAGTTCAAGCGGTCGAAGCCTGCGGGGCCCACAGTAACGTCAGTTGCGGGCCTCCGCGGTCGGAGGCTTCGGCCCGCGCGGCTCTACGAGCCGCAAAAACACAGCCCAAAGTTCGACCCAATTCTCCGCCCCGTGTGCGCCTCACTGCGGCTCCGCTGTCGCTCCGCCGCGTTTGCCGTCGCCCGCTGGGATTTCA